>JAJTIF010000368.1 GCA_021299675.1 Pseudomonadota bacterium
ATGATTCCTGTCATCGTGATCATCAAAATAATAATCTTGATGAAAAGTGATTTTGATTCCGAAACTATCTTTAGTCCAAGTGTCTGCTCGACCCGCTTAATCTCCGACTCCAGCCTCGTAATGTCCGATTTCAATTCAGACTTCAGAGCCGACAGGTCCGATTTTTTCGCCACTTCTTCATCAATACTCTCTTTCACCATAAGCACCAAGCCTTCTGCCTTGGGACGCTCAAATCCCAGCTCTTCAAGTTTCTTCGTCCGCATCAATGTATCCATTCTTGCCTCCAGGTTTAGTTCCCCTTTCTCTTGCAAGAATCGGCCATATTTAAAACTTCTCAACTTTCAGGAATCACTCATCCACTTAGCAAATCGTCAGAAAAAATCTCCAGCGTTTTGGAAAATTTATCTCAATCCTAGCAGATCTATAGAGGCAGTCATCTTTTGGGAAATGGGCTTGTAGTTTGAGAGACTTGAGTCAGGTGAGGGTGGCACCGCGGAGGCTGGCACCTTTTTCAAAAAAAAGCCCCGCTCGAAAGCGGGGCCCATGAATCTAAACTTTAAAAGTTAAGATTAGAAACGGTAAGTCATAGATACGCGAGACATGAGTGTATCGAGACGAATTGTACCGTTTGTATTCTCAGAAAGAGTTGTTGCTCCATCTGTACCAGCAGTAGAGTTACCGATTACACCGTCAACAGAGAGATCGCCAAACTTAAGCGTGGCACCAGCGTTAACTACAGTTGTTGAAGTGTCAGAGTTCTTTTCTGCACCCTTAACTTCATTGATGAATACGTTTTGACCAACTGATCCACGAAGAGTCAACCATGAAGCAGCGTCGTGCTCAAGACCGATTACAACAGGAATAGCCGTTGATTCGTTCTTCTTAACAGAAAGGTTGTTACCGTTACCAGCAGCAGTAACACGCTTGTTTTCAGCTGTTGTTGAACGGTAAGTAATCTTTGTAAAAAGCTGAGTCTTATCGTTCAACTTTGTAGCTCGACCAACACCCACTTCCATTTGCTCAAGAGAGACTTCTTTCTTATCACCTGAAACTGTGCCGTCAGCAGTAAAGCTAGAGTAGTTAGCGATTAAAGAATAGCTGTTGAGCATATATGAACCACCGAGCTGGTAGCCAAGATTGCCTTCAAACTTATCACCGTTTACAAGCTTTACTTCGTTGGTAAGAGAAATATTAGCGAATGCATCCCAGTTACCTTGAGAAGCACCGAGGCGAGCTCTCATAGAGTTGTTTTCTTTCGCATCTGTTGCAGCTGCAGCTGTTGCAGTTGTTCTCTTATCTTCTGATGATGCGTAAAGGAGTGAAGCACCCCACTTAACACCAGCGTCGCCACCGACGAAAAGATCAACTGTATTCTTCTCAGCTACGTCAGTTGTTGTGCTGTTAAGACCTGCAACGCGAAGTGCGTGAGCTGTGTCTGACTGTTGACCGAGCTGAACACCATAAACCATGTTGCCGTTAGAGAAGAAGTAACCGCCTTCTGCACGTGGAGTTGCTGCGCCATCAGTAACTTGAGATGAGGCACCAGTTTCAAAAGTCACGAGGTCCTTGTGGTTGTTCACGTGAGCAGCGTTAAGGAAAATGTTACGATTGTCGTTGATGTACTGAGAACCAGTTGTAGATTCGCCAAGAGCTTGTAGACGAGCCTTAGAAGCGAATGCTGGAGCAGCGAGAACTGCCAAGCCTGTTACGAGAACGAGTTGCTTTTTCATGAAATCTCCTTGTTTTAACAAATGACGTTTGTCATTTCATTCAGTTTAAAAGCACGATTAAAATATCTAATAATTAAAGTCTGTTAGCGTTCTTCTCATTTGGCAATACTGTTTTTCTCTGTTTAACCTTTCTGTCGGGGCGCTCAAACTGGTCCTATGCTTAAAAAAGCACGTCAAACTTGAGGAAATTCAATTTTAGCTCTGTGCCGTTGGTGAAATATTCTTTACGAATATCTCCACCATAACGACGCACCAAGAACTCAAATGTCGGGGCATAGCTAATTTTTGTCATAGAAAATTTACCCATGTCCCAGCGCTTACCGGCTTCTACGCCGAGGGTAAGGTTGAGGCCTGATTCTTGCGTGGAGATGTCGAGGTTCTGGTGTTCAACGCCGAATTGGAAACCTGAGAACATGGAGTTCGCCACATCTTTGTGGTCCATATTAAAAAGAAGACCGCCTGAAAGAGCGAAGATCGTGTTGGTGGTATCCGTTGTTCCGTAATCAATATTTGATCTCTCGTAGCGACCAATTCCTTTAAACATCAACTGTGGGTAACCGGTGAGGGTTTGAGCAAAGTTCAGCTTAAGGCCGAATTCATTTGTATCGCGGTCACTTTTATTTTTGGCACCAGAATCAGACTTGAAGTTCAAAGCACCTGTGTAGCTAAGAGTGTCTGAGTCGATAGAGATGATTCTTTCTGCACGAGCAGCAGCGACGCAAAAGAGAGCAACAAGCAAAACCAGAAGTTTCAAGCACGGATCCTTTGATGAATGTTCTTGATTCAATTTTTGTTCTGCCGCCACGCTTAAAGCAAGAGCATTGTCGATAGTCAGAGTTTGTTGGCCCTTTTCGTCAACTTTATGACAGGTGCCTTTATGACAGGTGCCAGCCTCTTTTTCGTATTTGAAGTAAATGCCTCACATCTGTGCCCTTAGGCGCATTCATCGAACTCAAAATTTATTTGTATGGGATAAGCCCGGCGTAAAAATCATCTCGTGAATTCGAGAAAAGGTTCTAGCTGGGCGCGATGGGGGGCGGCCCCCTTCGTTGAGACGTAGTCTCGACCCAGCTAGTTTTTTTATTTTAAGCCTCTTTTGTATTTTCTACAAGCAACCAGGTGCCAGCCTCTTTTTCGTATTTGAAGTAAATGCCTCACAGCTGTGCCCTTAGGCGCATTCATCGAACTCAAAATTTATTTGTGTGGAATAAGCCCGGCGTAAAAATCATCTTCCGCATGGAAGAAAAGGTTCTAGCTGGGTGCGAAGGGGATACTGGCCCCTTCGTTGAGACGAAAGTCTCGACCCAGCTAGTTTTTTAATTATAGTCTTGAGCTGTTTTTTTCGCAAAGAATAGGGTGCCAGCCTGAGATAAGCTAAATTGTTAAAAATCCGTTTAAACATGGTGTTTAAAACACAATTTTTCCCCATGAGTCTAAGCATTATTTGGCTCGAAAAGAATGTTTTTATGTATTCCTCATGCTAACCTGCGCCTCCACACGAAGGGAGATTTTATGCTTTGGTTAGTTACCGTTGAATGGCTGTCACGATTGATCCTACTTATTTTGATCGGTCTCTCTGTCTGGTCTATCGCGATCATCATCGAACGCAGACGCTTTTTTAAAACTCTCCAACTCCCAGGAGCTGAACTTAAAAAAAATCTGCGCGAGAAAAAATCCATCACACAAAATCATTTCTTTTCGGACCTGCTCGCGGAACTGGCGGCGGTTAAAGACCTGCATCGCATGGAAAAAATCTTCGACTCCTACGTGAGTGAGAAGCGCCGGGAACTCGAGAAAGGTTTGCCGGTACTGGGGACACTTGGCTCCACCACTCCCTTCATCGGTCTCCTCGGAACCATCCTCGGCATCATCGTGAGTTTCGGCGAATTATCTAAAGGAGCCGGCAGCACAAACTCAGTGATGTTCTCTTTGGCTGAAGCACTCATTTTGACAGCAGTGGGTCTGGTTGTCGCCATTCCTGCG
>JAJTIF010000022.1 GCA_021299675.1 Pseudomonadota bacterium
TGAAGAGCGTCAAAGCACACCACGACTTCTGAATGGGCATCAATTTGGAAACAAAGCCGATCCGCGGCGAGGTTTAAAGAGACCGATGTTCCGGCGCGGTACTGATAGAAACTCCACCGAGACAAGATGATCTCTCTCACGTTCGGTGCTAGTGAAAACTCCCACACCACGGCAGTCGCAACCCCGGCCTGGAGCTCAAAACAAATTCCCTGAGTCTCGACTTCAAGGCCCGTCGCCGTAGGGGCAACGGGGAGATCCAGCACATCACTTAAAAAAGACTCCCACACCGCCGGGTCCGCTACTTTGAGACGAATTTTTTTTAATCTCACTTCATCCATATTTGCTGCATCTCTTCAAAAGCTTTGAGGGAGCCCAGGGTCTGAGGCCTGTGGGTGCGCACATAAATAGTATGCGGCTGAGTCAGCTTCTGGAGCCAGTGCTGATACAAAAGCAAAGCCTGGGCATCCAGGAGTTCTTGGTTATCTGAAGTTTTGGCATCGAGGGTTTCCGGAAAACGCATGAAGCGTTTGCGGGACACTCCCCACATCCAGCGCGGGCAGGCAAAACTCTCCATCAGATCTGGCAGCTCGCGACACAACCGGTGATTCTGCTCCCGAGACTTGGCGAAACCAAACACCGGGTCTGCGATCACTTGCGAGTATACATTACTCTGAATCAGTTGATTGAAGCTCTCTTCAAAGAATTGTTTAAAGGCATCCACAACACTGCCCTCGAGCACATAACTCATGTGCGACTGGACATTGGTGCGAGAGCGCATGGGATTAAAAGAGAGGACGTATTTGAGCTGCGGGTGATCGGCGAGGAAACGGCAGAGCTGCTGATCCACCAGACCCGAGATATCGTTCCAAATGAGATTGATGTGTGCGGGACACTTCCCCACCAACCATTGGATCGTCTCGAAGCGGTAGGTATCAAGGCTGAGTGTCTGGTGTCGAGGCCAACTTGCCAAGTGTGGCAAGAGCTCTGCTTCGAGGCGTTTTTTTTCTTCTTCAAAACTAATAGGTGGATTATGGGGGGCCGTGGATTCAGCGCCGACATCGATCACGTCACAGAAACTCCACTCTACTAATCTTTGGCCCACAAGATCATTCCGATGAGCTCGCCCGTCGCTGAAGGAGTTGGGAGTGAGGTTAATCACTCCCACGCTGAGCATTTTTTGATGATGCAAAGGAAAACTCATGCGGGAGCGACTTTACCACCCATGAGATTCACACTGGCCGCTGGCTCTTCTTTCTTCTTGCTCGTGATGATCGGGACCCCAATGTCTTCACCCTTGATCAGCTTCGCGATCTGTGCAGAGTCGAGGGTTTCCCAAACCATCAGCCCCTCGGCAATGCGGTGGAGAGCGTCGATGTTCTCCTGCAGAATCGTCTTGGCTTTTTCATAGTTGATCTGGACCAGGTTCACGATCTCCGTATCGATGCGCTTCGCCGTTTCATCGGAGAACTGAGCCGCGTCCGAGCCGCCGTAGATGTTCATGTTTCCTCGCTGAGAGAAATTGATCGGCCCCAGCTTACTCATGCCCCAGGTGCACACCATGTTGCGCGCAAGGTCCGTGGCACGCTCAATGTCGTTGGAGGCACCATTCGTGAACTCCTGGAAAATAATCTCTTCGGCGCAACGGCCACCCATGAGAAATGAAATCCAGTTCTCTGCCTTCTCTTTGGTGAGGTTGAGCATGTCTTCATTGGGAAGTGTTTGCGTCACACCTAAGGCCATGCCACGAGGAATGATCGACACTTTATGAATGGGGTCCGTCTGCGGGAGATTTAAACCCACCAGCGTGTGACCGGCTTCATGGTAGGCAGTAACTTTTTTCTCTTTGTCAGAAATCACCATGGATTTGCGGGCCACGCCCATCAGCACTTTATCTTTGGCGTTCTCAAAATCTACGTGGAAGAGTTGCTTTTTGCCATCCCGGGCCGCCAGCAAAGCAGCTTCATTCACGAGATTGGCAAGATCTGCACCGGTGAAGCCCGGAGTGCCTTTCGCGATCACTTCGAGGTCGATGTTCGCCTCAAGCGGAGTTTTACGAGTGTGAACTTTCAAGATCTGTAAGCGACCACGCACATCTGGGCGCCCCACAGTCACACGACGGTCAAAGCGACCAGGACGCAAGAGCGCGGGATCGAGAACGTCAATGCGGTTGGTGGCAGCCATAATAATGACGCCATCGTTACCTTCGAAGCCATCCATCTCGACTAGAAGTTGGTTCAAGGTTTGCTCGCGCTCGTCGTGACCGCCGCCCATGCCGGCGCCACGGTGGCGACCGACGGCATCGATCTCATCGATGAAGATGATACAAGGAGCGGACTTCTTGCCCTGTTCGAAGAGATCACGCACACGACTGGCCCCCACACCCACAAACATTTCCACGAAATCAGAGCCTGAGATCGAGAAGAAGGGCACGCCAGCTTCACCGGCGACTGCACGGGCCAATAATGTTTTACCTGTTCCCGGAGGACCAACTAGCAAACAGCCTTTGGGGATTTTTCCACCCAATGCGGTGTATTTTTTAGGATCTTTCAAGAAGTCCACAATCTCCACCAGCTCTTCCTTAGCTTCTTCAACACCAGCAACATCCACGAAGGTCACTTTCTTATCGTTTTCAGTGAGCATTTTGGTGCGGGCCTTACCGAAGCTCATAGCTTTGCCACCACCGGACTGCAGCTGACGCAGGAAAAAGTAGAAGACCACGAAGAGAATAATCATGGGCAGCCAGTTGATGAGCATGCTGCTGAGGAGCCCCTGCTTTTCTTCTTTTTTATAATTGGGGACGATCCCCTTGGCTTTCAGGATACGGAAAGTCTCATCGCCGGTGTTCCCCGTGAGTTCGAACTGAGAGCCGTTCTCATAGCCTTCTTTGAAGCGACCCAGGATGGTGGACTCACCTTGGAAAGTGACGTCTTGGATGTTGTCATTTTCCACGGCCTGGATGAACTGAGAAAAAGTAATGGTCCGGGATGGTTTTTGAGTTTGCTCCACCGTCTTCATGATGAAAGCCATCATAAGAATGACGACGACCCAAAGGAGTAAAGTTTTTTGCTGACGCTTCATACATAAGCCTTTTGTGGCGAAATTGGAAAGGCACCCTCAAAGTGCTTAGAATATTCTAGTCCTCCCACTCTGGCAGAGCAAGTGTCAGATTCACCAAGGAAGGGCCAGCGAGAGTATTTGTTGAGGATCTTTCCATCTCTGTAAAAGTTTTGGCGCACTGATCAGAGAGTCAGACTCGGAGAGCTGCGCCCACAGAGCGTCTTTTGCTTCTCTGACCAGCGTATTCCGACTTTTAACGTCGGGATTAAACACCACCCAAAAAGGGGCCCAGAAAAGTTTTTGGCCCAAAGCAGCTTTGAGTTTTTCTTCAAACTCAAAACGATTCATGTTTTCAAAACGCAGCACCTGCGGAAAAACGGGAGGCAGAAAATCCTGCGAATAAATCCACATCCAACCA
>JAJTIF010000035.1 GCA_021299675.1 Pseudomonadota bacterium
ACCCCGAGCCCATCGCCGAAGGGAAGTCGCGCCACCTCTCTAAGCTCACGCCGAAAGCACGAAGCCGTGTTAAGTACCTCGAGGCCAACGTACTGGATAAGCGGGACTTCAAGGTCGACGTGGTGTGCGCGTTTAACTTTAGTTATTTCATCTTTAAAAATCGTTCTACTCTCTTGGAGTATTTTAAGACAGTTAGGGAAGGGATGGGGAAGCAAGGCATGTTCTTCTTGGATCTCTTCGGGGGCCCTGAGAGCCAGAAAATTGTGACGGATACAAAAAAGTTAAAGGGGCTGACCTATTACTGGGAGTGCCAGAGTTTTAACCCCATCAACTCCGAATGTACTTTTGCCATTCATTTCAGAGATGCCAAGGGTAAGAAGCATGAAAACGTCTTCACCTACGAGTGGAGACTTTGGACGATCGTCGAGCTGCGTGAATTGCTCGCTGAGGCTGGGTTTAGCCGCTCGATGGTGTTCTGGGAAGGTGATGATGACGAGGGCGGTGGCAACGGAGAGTTTCTTCCTAATGAGATCGGTGAGAACTGCGACGCTTGGGTGGCTTACATCGCGGCTCTCGTCTAGGCTCGAAGTCTAGCCCGTCCAGGAACCAAATCCAGTTTTATCTTCACCCTTAACGTACTCGATGAGGGCAGCTTCGGTTTCGGTTCCAAAGAAAGCCATGAAGTTGGATTTATAGTTGTTGAGAAATTTTTTCTGACCCATCCGGAAGAGCTCCCAGGAGTGCGAGTAGCACAGAGGCACCACGATATCCTGACCGCGTTCACGATAAATTTTATCTCGGCTGAGATGTTTTTCTGAGTGGTCTCCGAGGTATTTACAGATAAGGCAGCGGTTGTCTTTCATGTTTGTTTTATCGGTCAAAAATCCTTATTTCTTAACCTAAAAAGGGCCAAAGATAAGTAGTCCTAAAAGGTGATTTTTTCCACGATTTCAATAATTTTTTTAAAGCGACTCGTAGGAAAGGTCGCTTTTAGGTGTTTAGCCATCTCTTTGACGTCATAGGGCCCATTTTCTCTCTCAATTATTATTCTCGTAAACTCCTCGGCCACCACAAACATGATCGCCATGGGCGATAGATTCGCTCCGAAATTATCGGCGAACCCTATGCCGTTGAGCATCCCATGGTGCTGGCGGATCAGCTGGTCGACACCCATGGGAGCATGGGGGTATTTATGCACCAATTCGGCTGCGATCTGGGCATGATTTTCGACGAGGTTCTTCTCTCGGGTATCCAAGTTTGATTTTCTCAATTCTTCTTTGCTTTTGATCTTCGCCTGGATGTCATTTTCGAGAGCAATGTCATGGAAGAAACAAATGAAATTAATCTTTTCCTCTTGCTCCGGAGTACCCCAGTCGATGTGTTTCACGATGTGCAGGCTCACGTAACTGACGATTTGGGTGTGAAGAAATAAGTAGCTGGCTTGGTTTGCGTGCATGCGTTTGAGCAGTTTTCCGAGCTCTTTATTGATTTTCGCGTTTTGCGCCAGGCTGTTCATGCTTTTCTTGGCCAGCTGGATGGTTTCTTCGGTGAGACCAATGCTCATGAGTTTTTTTGAGAGGAGCTCTATGTTTGAGACACCTGCTTGGATCACCTCGTCCGGGTTCAAGTCCTTGTCGTCGAGTTGGCTGATAAGCTCGGAGGTGATCAGGTTCACCATCTGGAGTCGCTCAAGCTTGGGCACATAAAAAAAGGTGTCTCGAGGGAGGGTAGAGTGGTCTAGCTTTTGGTGAGCGGGGGCGATGACGCGAAACTGGCCTTCGGCACTTTTCTCGAAGAGGTCAGTAGGCGGTAGGTTGATCAGTTGAATGTAGCGGGAATGAATTGGAAAGAAGTCGTCGACTTTCTTTTGCACCATCTGTTGCGCCGTGATCCCCAGCGCCTGAGCGGCTCCCTTGACCACTCCCTTAAGATCTAAACTCCCACCTAGGACACCGGTGGCAAGCTTTGGGTAGACTCCATGGCCGATGACAAAGAGGGGGATGGAGAGTTGCTGCTGACCCATCTTTTCTGCAATCAGTTCCGCCAGATTCTTCTGCTCCAGGCTGGCCCGGGAAATAATCAGCTTAAAGGGCTGCTTATCTAAAACTTGCAGTGCATCGTTCACGGTGCTGACCACCATGATGTCGAGCCCGACATAGGTCGTGAGATTCAACAGATAGATGTCGATGATGCGCGGGTTAGACTCTACTAAAAGCGTTAGGGACACGAGGGCTCCTTATCCAGCCCATATTATAGCTGCTTTATGGGGGACGAGTAGAGAGCAATTTTGCTAGAATTTGCACATGACAATCTCTCAAGAAAAACTCAAAGAACTTGAAACCAAATGGCAGGGGCTCGTCGCGCAAGAGCTTAAAACAGACAAACCGAACCTGACCAAAAGTGTCGGTCTAGACTTGAGGGCCCCCATTCTTTCCTACCAGGCGCAGGCGACTCATTGCCGCCAGTTTGCAACAGCGCCCCTTTCATTCACCTTGACTCGCGCTGAGGACTTTTCTTGGGAGAGTTTTCAGGAGCTCTATCAGCAGGGTGTGTATGATTTCATCTTGGATCCTTTTGTGTTGGGTTGGTCAACTCAAGAGTGCCGCTCCTTTGTGAAAGCTCACCGTCAAGCAGCTCAAGACTTCGCGGGAAGAATCTGGGGTTTGGGTGATTTGTATGGGCTAGGCTCTCAGGTCTTGCATGCTCAGGGCCTGACTCGGTGGGGAGCCCATGGAGTGCACGAGCTGGGTTTACTCATCCATCAATTTATCCAGTGGGCGCAGAGCAATGACAAGGCTCTTGGGGTGGCGTTAGCCGTGGAGATGGAAACAGATTTTTTTAAATCCATCGCAAAAAAACGCGCGCTAAGTTTGATGCTGGAGTCGGTGCTTGAAACTCTCGGCCGCCTTGACCTCAGCTCTTCAGTGAAGATCATCGCGCGTGCTCCCTTGAGAAGTTTCACGGCTTTTGATTGCCATTCAAATATCCTCAGAAATGCCACCGCTCTCTCAGCGGCCTACTTGTCGGGCTGTGACGTGGTAGAGTCGCTGCCTTTCGATTTACTCATCAAGCTTGATGAGGCACAAAGAATTCAGGCGCAGCGCTTAAGTCTCACCAGCCAGCTCGTGTTGCAAAGCGAATCCAAACTCTCAGAGATTAACGATCCCGCTTACGGCTCCTTTACCATTGAAACTCTCACCGAGCTCTACCTGAAAGAAGCTTGGACTTTCATGCAGCAGTTGCAGACCCAAGAGTTGAGTGAAGCAGCAGTGCGCGAGCTGGCCGAGAAGAACTGGCAGGACCTCACAGTTCAGTTTAACAAACGCCGTTTGGTGCAGTCGGGAGTTAATGACTTCGCGCTGCCACAGGCTCATGTTGAACTCCATCAGCGCTGGCTTAAGACAGATCACGTCCGCTTAGGAAGAGCTTTTGAAGAGCTGCGAGTGAAATTAGAAAATAAAATAGCTGTGCGAGTCGCGCTCGTCGGAACCTACGCCAGTCTTCAGGCCCGCGCCAACTTCACTAAAAACTATTTTGAGCTTCTGGGCTTAACTGTCGAAGAGCGTGTGTTCTCAAGCACAGCCGAGGCGCGTGAGTGGCTCTCTGGGGCATCGGTGGGGACGTGGGTCACGAGTGATCAGCTGCACGCTGAATGCTTCGCGGTCTCTCAGCGCACCTACCTCGCGGGCAAGACCTCAGTCAGTGGCTGCCTTAATATTTACGCCGGACAAGATGTGTTCAGTGAGCTCAAAGCGCTGGCCCAGTGGATTGAAGCGAGAGGTGAGAGATGAAGAATTTTTCAAATATCGCTTTCAAGCGATCACAGACGAGCGATCCTCAGCCGCAACCCTTGCGCCGCAATCCTGAGGGGATTGAGCTACAGAACTTTTACCCTGCCAGAACTCTGGCCCCGTCTTTTTCCGGCATGGCTCCCTTCCTGCGTGGGCCCTATGCTTCAATGTATACCAGTAAGCCCTGGACCATCCGACAATACGCTGGCTTCTCGACGGCCGAAGACTCCAACCGCTTCTACCGCGATAACCTCTCCAAGGGGCAGATGGGGCTCTCCATCGCTTTTGATCTGGCGACCCATCGAGGCTACGACTCGGATCATCCGCGCGTCGCTGGAGACGTGGGCATGGCCGGTGTGGCGATCGATTCGATCCTCGATATGCAGCGACTCTTCGATGGCATCCCACTGGATAAAATGAGTGTCTCCATGACGATGAATGGGGCGGTTATTCCGATCCTCGCGCTCTATTGTGTGGCTGCTGAAGAGCAGGGCGTGGCCCTGAAAGATCTTAGTGGCACCATCCAAAATGATATCCTGAAAGAATTCATGGTGCGAAACACCTACATCTATCCACCCACTCCTTCCATGCGGATCATCGGAGATATCTTTTCGTTCACGTCGAAGCACATGCCCAAGTTCAACTCAATCTCTATCTCCGGCTACCACATGCAGGAAGCCGGTGCGATGGCAGATCTGGAGCTGGCCTACACTCTGGCCGATGGGGTGGAGTACATCAAACAGGGCCTCAAGAGTGGCCTAAGTGTAGATGAGTTTGCCCCCAGACTTTCGTTTTTCTGGGCGATTGGCATGAACTACTTCACCGAGATCGCCAAGATGCGAGCGGCCCGAGTGCTGTGGTGTGAGCTCGTCAGTCAGTTCAACCCCCAGAACACCAAGTCTACCATTTTGAGAACCCATTGCCAGACCTCTGGCTGGAGTCTGACGGCGCAAGATATTTGGAACAACGTCGTGCGGACTCAGATCGAAGCCATGGCCGCTGTGCATGGCCACACGCAATCGCTGCACACCAACTCCCTAGATGAAGCCCTGGCACTCCCCACTGCAGAGTCGGCGCGTATTGCTCGTAACACCCAGCTCTTTATTCAACAGGAAACAGACTCCACCCAGTTCATCGATCCCTGGGGCGGCTCGTTCTACGTAGAAACACTGACGGAAGATTTGATTAAAAAAGTTCGTGAGCACCTCCAGGAAGTGGAGAGCCTCGGCGGCATGACTAAGGCGATCGCTCTGGGTCTACCAAAGAGAAGAATCGAGGAAGCGGCGGCGCGCACACAGGCACGCATCGACTCCGGTGAGCAACCCTTGATCGGAGTCAATACATTCCTTTCCACACTCAAGGAAGAGGTGCCTGTTCTGAAAGTCGATAACCTTGCGGTTCGGGAATCTCAGATCGCTCGACTCAAGACACTGCGCTCGCAGCGTGATTCAAAACAAGTGAGCCAAGCGCTCACGGATCTCAGTCAGGCGTGTGAGAGTGGCGAGGGGAATCTCCTTGAGCTGGCGATTAGGGCCGCGCGCAGCCGAGCGACAGTGGGTGAGATGAGCGAGGCCATGGAGAAAGTATTTGGTCGTCATAAAGCAGATATCCAAACTATTCAGGGAGTCTATCTCAGAGAAATTCAGCAAGGGAAAAAAGACGTGAGTGATATTCAAAAATCAATTGAAGAGTTTGTCACACTCCATGGCCGAAGACCTCGGATCCTTGTCGCCAAGATGGGTCAGGACGGTCACGATCGTGGTCAGAAAGTGATCTCTACTGCTTTTGCCGATCTGGGCTTTGATGTGGACGTAGGTCCTCTCTTTCAAACCCCCGAAGAAGTTGCTGCCCAGGCTGCGGAGAACGATGTGCACATCGTGGGAGTGTCCTCGCTCGCGGCTGGTCACCTCACCCTAGTGCCAGCTTTGATGGAAGCGCTTAAGAAAAAAAATCGTGAGGATATTCTCGTCGTAGTCGGGGGAGTCGTTCCACCACAAGACTACCCAGCGCTGCAAGCTATGGGAGTCGCTGCAATCTTTGGACCCGGCACAGTCATCGCTGATGCCGCTCGAGAAGTGATGAAAAAAGTCCAAGGGGAGAGTCTGTGAAAACATGGACACTGGTGGAGCTCATCGACGGCTTTGCTAAAAAAGATAAGAACGCTCTCGCGCGCTCGATCACTCTAGCTGAGTCTCAGCGGGAGGATCATCAGGAACTCA
>JAJTIF010000037.1 GCA_021299675.1 Pseudomonadota bacterium
ACAATTATTGGCGCTGTCAAAATTTATGTGTAAATTCGGTTTCTGGCCCCGGCAAAGCACTCTTCCAGGTAATTGGGTAGCGTCTCCAGTATAATTCCATCCTCAGAGCGATCACGACGAGTAAGTTGTAGCAGCTTTTCTCGCTGGCAACCGTCTCCATCGGCTTCGTTCTTCGTTTAAATTCCTTATTCAATCTCTCAATCGGATTCGTCGTCCGAAGCGACTTCCATTCCTCCTTCGGGAACTTCAAGTACGCCAGCGTTTGGTCCAGCGACGACTCCAGGCACTTTACCGCCGATGGAATTTCGCCTTCATAATCCTTTTTGAACTTGCTGAAGAACTCTCGCGCCTTTTTCTCTGACGAGGCGTAAAAAATACTTCTGACCTCGTCAGCGACTTTCTCCCGGAGCTTGTGCGGAACCTTACTCATCACGTTACGGGCGACGTGCACCTGGCATCGCTGAACAACTGCTCCTTTAAACTCCTCCTCAAAGACTTTCTCCAACCCCGGAAGTCCGTCCATGATCCCAAGCTTCACCTTCGAGGAATCAAGCCCTCTGGTTTTCAAGTCTCGGAACAGTTGTCGCCAATTCGATGATGACTCCTTGTCACCTGCCTGCAGGGCCAGGACCTGCTTAACTCCCGCTTCGCTGACTCCGATGACCACCAGAACATTCACTTTCTCCACTGACCCGTCGACTCTCATGGAGAAGTTCGTGCCGTCGAGGTAAAGGTATTTAAAGCTCTCAGTGATAGGTCTTGTTCTCCAGGCCTCAACGGATTCCACGATCCTGGCCGAGCAATCCGAGACTTTATCATGACTCACGGCCGTGCCGGTCAGTCGCTTTGAGATGAGTGCGAGACCTCTGGTGGAGAGACCCATCAGGTAGAGCACCGCCAGATCTTCCTCAAGGCTCGCCTCCATCCGGCGATAGGGCTCCAGGGCCTTGGTTTTAAACTTACCGCCGCGGTCTCTCGGAACCTTGACCACTAGTCGTCCCAGCCCCTTAACTGCAAAAGAACGCTGATAATGGCCATTGCGAAGAACTCGGGAAGAAACCTCCACCAGATCCCGCTCGTACTTTTCCCGACCAATAAACAGCGAGAACTCGGCCGCCAAAAGATCGTTCAAAAACTGGGTCGCGGTCGCCTTCAGATCCAAGTTCATCAGCGGGAAAATTCCTTCCTTAAGCTCCGGGAGTCGCTTGGCGAATTCCCTCAGTTCCGATACATTCACATCAACCTGTAGCATGGTCTATCTCCTTGAAAATTAGTTGTAGCAAACCAATTCTATGGAGAGGGCCGTGCTTAGGCCAAATCAGAATTTACACAAGATTTCTTACACCACCATCATTTGATGTAATGATGGCTTAACCGATAAGTTGAAACCTATGAATAAAATTTTTATCACTATGATACTGGGGTTGGGTTCACTAAGTGCCCTGGGCCTGACTGAACTCGACTATGATTCACTCCATAGCATTCCTGTTGATCAGCAGAATGAGCGAATGTCTCAAACGATGCGTCTGTTTACAGACATGGAGAGAAGGTATCTCCATGCACGGCTGACTCCGGGTGCGGGCCTGGGATCGAGTGGGGGACCAGTTTCTTCTTCAGCCAGGCCTCCTCAAAGTTGGGGCAACTACGCTGAGCAGTTGGTGACCGCTTTTTCTGGCAGCTCCGCAACGGGCTGCTTGTATGGTGGATTCTTTTCTCAAATGATCACTCGAGACGGACAGCAAGTCTGCGCTCACCCCTCACAGCTTGATGCAGAAAGTGTGTTGAAGAAAAATTACGATCAGGAAAATCACTGCTCGGGGGTGAATGCAAGCGGACAAGCTCAAGTGGCATGTAATCCGGCGATCTATGGTTTTAAGCGAATGATAAACCGGACTAAATTATGTGTTTCCACTGAGTCTAACAGGATTTCAGACCCCTCGATCGAACGCATGAAAAAAAGCCTTCGGCAGTGAAGAAGTTGATGCCGACTCGAAACAGGATCGTCTTAACTTTTTAAGTGGCCAATACCGTGAGAACCCCCAGCTCGCGGAGTCGCTCTTGAGTATCATTAAGAAAACCTGCGTCTGCCCGACGCTCCCCAGCGCGCTCTATCCACAGTCTCGTCCCACCAGATCTTGTGCCTCTATGATGTCACTGGCGGCGGAAACGGAGCTTCCGGTGTGCCAGAGAGTGAGGCCTCAGGTTGATCTCTCAATCTTTCAGGAGTTTAACAAGTATGGGATTCAGCACGTTCTAGCTGAGGACGAGCTCAATGATTTGTACAACAATCGCTTCCTCGCCAATGGTGTGAATGCCGATCAGTACCGCAGTCTTTGTAATCAAGCTCCCAGCGGGGCGAGGGAGTCTCATCAGTGTGTGCCGACGTGCAAAGCCTGGCCAATTGGACTGGTGCATTGCGAATATAAAGTGACTCATAATATTACCAGAGAAGAACTTGATTTTAAGTATCCCTACGAGCTGCGAATTGCTCGCGGGCAGGAAGTTTCTTTAAAACTTACAAACTCTCAAGACCAAGCTATTTGTAGGGTCCCGACGGACATTCCGATAACTATCGACCCCGATGATCCTGAAGATGTGAAGAGTTCTTGTTCCATTTCAATAAAAAGAACAAAAAATTCAGTCACTGTGACTCCAGAATTTAAGATAGATCTTTCTGAAACAAAGGGGGAGATCAACTGGAGTCCCGAGCCAACTCGAATGACGGGCGAGAGTGCATACTACGAGGTCAGTGAAGATAGCATGGTAAGTATTGAGGTCGAGCTAGAGGTTAAGCGTGGAAATGCCACAACTGTTATCGAATGTGGAGATGTCGTGCACCCAGAAGACGATGAAGACAAAGACGATGACGAAGAAAACGAAGATGAATCAAGCCTAAGACAAAGATTAAGGGCTAAAGGCTCCAGTCTTCTTAATCTTGCGAAGCCTCGCCTAAGAAGGGCG
>JAJTIF010000252.1 GCA_021299675.1 Pseudomonadota bacterium
AAGTAATCTGTAACGTTTGGTAAGAGAGAGGATTATATGTCACGTATTGGAAAACAACCGATTGCTCTTCCTGAAAAAGTTGAAGTTAAACTCACAGGTAATACTGTTGAGGTTAAGGGTCCTAAGGGCCAGCTTTCATATGTGTTTAGCAACTTAGTTAAAATCGAAAAGAAAGATAAAGCAGTAGAAGTCGTAGGGACAACTGATCGTGTTGGTCGCTCCATTTGGGGTCTTACTCGCACAATCGTTGGCAATATGGTTACTGGTGTTTCTACAGGTTTCAAGAAAGAACTTGAATTCAATGGTGTTGGTTACAAGGCTGCAGTTTCTGGATCTAGTCTCCAGCTTAACCTTGGCTACTCTCATCCAATCGATTACAAGCTTCCTAAGGGAATCGAAGTAAAAGTTAATAAAAACGTTATCGAGGTTCATGGAGCTGATAAAGAGCTCGTGGGTTTCGTTGCAGCTGAAATCCGTGGTTTCCGTCCTCATGAGCCTTATAAAGGTAAGGGATTGAAATATGTGGGTGAAACGGTAATCCGTAAAGCTGGTAAGACAGGCGCTAAGAAGTAATTAATAGGTGGTGAATTATGAGAAAAGTACTCGGTAAAATTAATAATCCGACGAAAGCGAAAGAATACCGCCGTCGTTTATCCATTCGTAAGAAAGTGGAAGGAACTGCGGAGAGACCTCGTGTTTGTGTAACAAAAACGAATAAGCACATTCGCGTTCAGGTTATTAATGATCTAGAAAATAAAACTTTGTTTTCTGTTCAATCTTATGGAAAAGATGCTCCTTGTGAAATGGGCAATACAGAAGGTGCCAAGAAGCTTGGTGCAGCAGTAGCAGCAGAGTTTAAGAAAGCAAAAATACAAGTGGGCGTGTTTGACCGTAGCGGTAAACAATACACTGGCGTGATCAAAGTTCTTGCGGATTCAATCCGTGAGAATGGCGTTCAATTGTAGGAGAGGCATACCATGTCTGAAGAAAACACAAACGAAGTTGAATCAACAGAATCTGAATCTACTGATAAGAAAGGTAAAGGCAGAAGAGGTCCTCAGAAGGGTGGAGATAAGAAAGCTCCTCGCCAACAGGCATCTCAGACTGATGGACCTAATGTAGATCTTGAAGAGCGCGTTGTTGCAGTAAACCGCGTAGCAAAGGTTGTTAAGGGCGGACGTCGCTTTTCATTCGCAGCATTGATTGTTGTTGGTGATAAGAATGGTAAAGTTGGATACGGACTTGGTAAAGCCAAGGAAGTTCCTGATGCAATTCGCAAAGCTGGCCAGAAAGCCGCTAAGAAAATGATTCAGGTACCAATCGAAAACGGCACAATCCCTCACGAAATTCTTGGTAACTTTGGAGCTGGTAAAGTTCTAATGAAGCCAGCCGGAGAGGGTACTGGTATTAAAGCTGCTGGTGCTTGTCGTTCAATTCTTGAGCTTGCTGGTGTTCGTAACGTATTGACTAAATCACTACGTGGATCAAACCCACATAACATTGTAAAAGCCACCTTCTCTGCCCTTAAGGGGTTGCGTTCAGTTGAAAGTATTGCAGCTGTACGCGGCGTAGAGACTAAAGGCTTGCGTTCAAGAGCTAAAGCAAAAGCTAAGGCTTAAGAGGAATTTATGGCTAACAAACAAATTACAGTAAAATTGAAAAAAAGCGTGATTGCTTGCACTGAAAAGCAAAAAGCAACAGTTAGAGGACTCGGTTTGAGAAAAATCGGTTCATCACGCACACTAGAAAATACACCGGCTGTACGTGGAATGATTAAGCAAGTCATTCACATGGTCGATATCCTTAATTAAGAGGCTGTTATGTTGCACTTAAGAAATTTACAAAGCCCAAAAGGCGCCCACAAAAATATCAAGCGTCTTGGCCGTGGACAAGGTTCTGGTCAAGGTACTCAAGCTGGTAAAGGTCACAAGGGTCAAAAGGCTCGTAGTGGCGGCGGAATTAGAATTGGGTTCGAGGGCGGACAAATGCCTCTTTATCGCAGACTTCCAAAAGTCGGCTTTAATAATGCTGCGTTTGGTAAGGAATTTACTGTTCTGAATCTTGAAAAAATCGCTGAAAAGTTCACAAATGAAGTTGTGACGCGTGAGTCTTTGGTTGAAAAAGGCTTCCTAAGCGGCAAGAATAAGAGCCTTGCTATCAAAATTCTTGCAAAGGGTGAGTTTAACAAAGCTCTAACTTTCAAGGGAATTGAGAAGTTTTCTGCTAAAGCACAAGAGCTGATTTCTAAGGCTGGCGGGAAAATCGAAAACGCTTAATTCTTTAAGGGAATGTAATGTCGAATAATCTTTCAAAGTTGGAAGAACTCAAGAAACGCGTGTTTTTCACAATTATCATGTTGGGTGTTTACCGTGTAGCCACACAGGTACCTACTCCTGGTGTTGATGGAGCAGCACTTTCATCGTTTTTCGGTGGAATGAAAGGTTCAGTTTTCGGCGTATTTAATACATTTAGCGGTGGTGCTCTCGAGAGATTTTCTGTTCTCGCGCTGGGTATTATGCCTTATATTACATCTTCGATTATTTTTAGTCTTTTGACTTACTCTATTCCATACCTTACTGAGCTTCAAAAAGAGCCAGACGGCCACAAGAAGATTAACCAGTATACACGGTATGCAACCGTTCTTTTATGCTTGTTTCAGGGCTATGGTCTTGCCGTAGGTCTAGAAAGTATCAGAAGTCCCAATAATGGCCTTCCTGTTGTTCTTGATCCTGGATACTCATTTCGCTTCCTTACCGTTATCAGTCTCATGGCTGGTACAATGTTTGTGATGTGGTTGGGTGAGCAAATCACAGAGCGCGGTATTGGAAATGGTATATCTTTAATTATTTTTGCAGGGATCGCTGCAGGCATCCCAACGGGCATGAGAGATACGCTCAACCTTCTTTCTAATGGTGAGCTTTCAATCGTAAGCATGTTAATTGTTCTTGCGATCATGTTGGTAACTTTTTGGTTGATTATATTTATTGAACGAGCTTTTCGAAAGGTCCCTGTTCAGTATGCAAAACGTGTAGTTAACAATCGCGTATTTGGTGGCCAGTCATCTCACTTGCCGATTAAAGTGAATATTTCGGGAGTTATGCCTGCGATTTTTACTTCGGCTCTAATGGGTTTTCCAACTACGATTTCTCAGTTTATTCCTGCAGAAAGCCCGGTGAAATCTTATTTCACAGATATTGAGCAACTCCTGGCACCTGGAAGAACGCTCTATAATGTCGTTTTTATTGGTTTGATTATTTTCTTTGCTTATTTTTACGCTTCTATCCAGTTTAAGACTGGCGATATCTCAGAGAACCTACGCAAGAATGGCGGTTTTATTCCTGGAATTAGACCTGGTGAGCAAACGGCGCAGTTCCTTTCAATGATTGTTTCCAGGTTGACTCTCGTTGGTGCCATTTATGTAGCTCTTATTTGTATTATGCCGATTATTCTCTTTAACTACGCCAAGGTTCCTTTTTACTTTGGTGGTACTTCACTTCTAATTTTGGTTGGTGTGGCCATTGATACAATGGCACAAGCTGAAAGTTTTATGATCTCTCAGAGATTTGACTCCGCTTATAAAGTGAAAGGCAAGTACTCTGGCGCTAAGAGGTTTTAGTAAATGAAGCACCTAGTTTTCATAGGCGCTCCCGGCTCAGGCAAGGGAACCCAAGCAGGAAAGCTGGTGAGTGAAAAGAACCTAAAGCACATCTCAACTGGTGATCTGCTTAGAGGGGAGATTTCCAAGGCAAGTGATCTTGGAAAGAAAGTTAAGTCTGTTCTTGATTCTGGTGAGCTGGTTTCCGATGACCTCGTAATTGAGTTGATTCACGCCAACACTGATTTAGATAAGTTTCAGTACATATTTGATGGTTATCCAAGAAATTTGGCTCAGGCGCAAACGCTTGATAAGCAAGTTTTGAAAGATAGACCTAGCTTGGCTGTTTATTTTGAAATTGATCTTAATAAACTTGTTAAGCGGCTTACTAATCGCAGAACTTGCAAAGGGTGTGGAGCAATCTACAACCTGATATCCCAAGCTCCGGCAAAGCCGGGTGTGTGTGATAAGTGCGGTGGTACCAATTTGGTACATAGAGATGATGACAAGGAAGAAGTCATTAAGAAGCGGATGGATGTTTTTAGTCAGAACACTCAGCCAGTTTTGGATTATTACAAAAGCACAAATCGTCTTATGACGGTGAATGCCGAAAATAGCATTGAGCAGCTTTATCAATTGATTTCCTTTCGCCTGTAACGCGAGGCCGTGAAAGCGGTTGCCAAGAGGTAGAGGTTTCGTTATAAAGTCGCTTACTTTTTTGTGGAATTAAATTAATGTCTGATGCGCAGGATACGATAGAAGTTGAGGGTCAGGTTTTAGAGCTATTGCCTAACACTCGATTCAGAGTCAAATTGCCTAATGGGCACGTTGTTTTGGCTCACATTAGTGGAAAGATGAGAATGAATTATATCAAGATTCTTCCAGGGGATAAGGTCGTTGTTGAAATCAGCAAATACGACCTTGATAAGGGAAGAATTATTTTTAGAAGCAAAGGTTAATATATGAAAGTTAGATCATCAGTTAAGCCGATTTGCAAAGATTGCAAAGTAGTTAAGCGTAAAGGCGTTCTACGCGTAATTTGTAAAGGCAACCCTAAACACAAACAACGTCAAGGTTAGGAGACGAGAACATGGCACGTATTTTAGGTGTCGACCTTCCACGAAATAAAGCAATGAAAATTGCAATCCGCGCTCTATATGGCGTGGGTCCAAAAATTGGTGCTGAAGTGTTGGCGAAAGTTGGAATTAATCCAGAAAAAAGTTCAAACGATTTAACTGAAGAAGAAACACAGCAGATTCGTGCAGCCCTCGAGGGCTTTACGGTCGAAGGTGATCTTCGTCGTCAAATCGGTCTAAACATCAAGCGTCTTCGCGATCTTGGTTGTTACCGTGGAATTCGTCACCGCAAAGGCTTGCCTGTTCGCGGTCAGCGTACTCACACAAACGCAAGAACTCGTAAGGGTCCTGCTGTGGCAATCGCTGGTAAGAAATCAATTAAGGCAATGAAGTAATAAGGCGGATTTATGGCTGAAAATAAAGACAAAAAAGCTGGAACTAAAAAGAAAGCACGTAAGAGCGTATCTCATGGGGTATGTCACGTTTATGCTTCTTTCAATAACACAATCGTTACAATCAGCGATGCTGAAGGTAATGCAATCTCTTGGGCATCTTCGGGTCACCAAGGATTTCGTGGTTCAAAGAAATCAACTCCATTTGCTGCCCAGATTGCTTCTGGCGAAGCTGCAAAGAAGGCTATGGAGCATGGCTTGAACTCTGTTGATGTAAAAGTTAAAGGCCCAGGAGCAGGTCGTGAAAACGCAATCCGCGCTCTCATGGCTGCTGGACTTCGTATTACTTCGGTAGCTGATAAATCACCACTACCGCATAATGGTTGCCGCGCACCTAAGCGTCGCCGCGTATAATTCTAACGCGTAAAACTTTGCCTTTAAGGAGTTCGCATGAGTAATTTTTTGAGTAAAAACTGGGCGGGTATGATTCGTCCAACAGCACTTGAAGTTGATACAGACAGCCTCAAGTCTAACTACGGTAAGTTCACCGCAAAGCCACTTGAGCGTGGATACGGTCTTACTCTTGGTAACTCTCTTCGCCGCGTTCTTCTCTCATCACTTCAGGGTGCTGGTATCGTTGCTGTGAAAATTGATGGTGTTGACCATGAATTCGGAACAATCAACAACATCAAAGAAGAAGTTTCAGAAATCATTTTGAATCTCAAAGAAATCAGATTCAAAATTCAGGATAAAGAAGAAATCACTCTTGTTCTTGAAAAGAATTCTGAAGGCGCAGTTAAAGCTGGCGATATTCAAGAAAGTGCAAACGTGAAGGTTCTTAATCCTGAGCACGTGATCTGTAACATTTCTTCAGGCGGATCTATCCGCATGGAGCTTAAAGTTGCTCGCGGTAAGGGTTATGTAACAGCTCTTGATAACAAAGACTCATTTGATCTTCCAGTTGGCTGGATCTACCTCGATACACTTTTCTCACCAGTTACACGTGTAAATTACACCGTGACCAATGCTCGTGTTGGTAAGCGTACTGACTATGACCGCCTAACTTTGGAAGTTTGGACAACTGCTGGAATTGATCCTTTGGACGCTGTGGCCATCTCTGCCAAGATCCTTCGTGACCAACTTACTGTTTTCCTTAACTTTGAAGACAAAGACGCTCCTACAGAAGTTAAGCCTGTGGCTCAAGCCTCAACTAACGTCACTAACGACGCTCTCTTGAAGCCAGTTTCTGAGCTTGAATTGTCTGTAAGATCTGCAAACTGCTTGCAAAATGCGAACATTAAATATATTTACGAGCTCGTTTCTAAGACAGAAGGCGAGATGCTCCGTACGAAGAACTTCGGACGTAAGTCACTCAATGAAATCAAAGAGATCCTCTCTGCGATGGGCTTGGGTCTTGGTATGAAGGTAGATAGCGTTATGAAGCAAGTTGGCGCTCAAGACTAAGATAGAAGACGAGAAAAGGAAAAGTTATGAGACATGGTAATCACAAATATCGCCTAGGCCTAGAGCCCTCTCACAGAGTGGCACTTATGAAGAACCTCGCTATCGAGATGATCGATCACGGGAAAATTCATACAACTGAAACTAAAGCTAAAGCTCTTAAGCCTTTCGTAGAAAAGCTTGTGACTCTTGCTAAAGAAGATACTCTTGCAAACCGTCGTTTGGCTTATTCTAAGCTTAACAACAAGGGCGCAGTGAAGGCTCTTTTTGAAACAGTCGCTCCAAAGTTTAAGCAACGCCCAGGTGGTTACACTCGCGTTCTTAAAGTGGCTGATTCACGTCTTGGTGACGGCGCCAGCACGGCTTATTTAGCTTTTGTTGAATAGTAAAAAGAACGATAAAAAACTTAAACCTTCTCTGGACTAAACACCTAGAGAAGGTTTTTTTATTTCTATGAATTATAAAATTCTTATTGTGGTGGCATTGATTGGCGGAGCCCTAGGGTATTCAATCTATTCTAAGAAATCCCTTGAAGCTCAGTTAGCCCAGGAATCAGACCAGCTTTTAACCCAGCTTCCTTTGGTTCAGTTTGAAACGCTCGAGAATGCCCCATACTTGACGGCTGATCTCATCAAAATGGCTCCTAAGGGCATTTTTGTGCATTTTTGGGCCACATGGTGCGGGCCTTGTGAGGCAGAGCTCCCCGAACTCCTAGAATTCATCGATCTTCACGGTGAAGGGGTCACTTTTTTAATTATTGCCGTAAACGATGAATTGCCAAAAATTAGAAAATTTATGGCGGGTCTTAAGCTGAAGCCCAGCGAGAGAAGAGTAGTCTGGTTGCTCGATAATGGATCCATTCATCGCAACAGCTTTGGGACCATGAAGCTGCCTGAAACCTTCCTTTTTAAGCCTGATGGCTCAATCCTGAGACGTTTTGTCGGCCCACAGGAGTGGCTAAAGCCCCAATTTTCCAACATGTTTCAGCCCCTCAATAGCGCTAATTGATCAATCTTTAAGCAAATCAACACATTCGCCTGTCAAGTTCCTGAGCAAGATGACGATAAGTTAGTCATCGAACGTGTGCCATGAAGGCCCGATGATAAGGAGCAGGTATGATTATTGATTGGAAAACCATTAAAGAGCTTCATGTGAATAAGAAGATGGAGCAAATTGTGGGTAAGTGGTTTGATACCGACTTTTTCTACGTCGATGAGCAAGGCCGCATCCAAAGCCAACTTAAAGATAAAGATTACCACTTCTTTTCACACTTCTTTAAAGTGCAGATGTCTCACTCATATGGCCTTGAATGGCTTGAGCAAGATGTTGAGAAAGTCTTCGAAACGATCCGTGATTCCGGTGCCGAGATCCAGGAGTATAAAACTTTCTTTCCTCACGTCTATGGGATGTATGCCAAAGTCGTCGTTGACGGTGAAGTCTTGGGTGCGGTGTTCTCCTACCCATTCCTCCATGACGATGTGACAGCTAAAGACATCGAGGAGCTAAAAAAACACATGCACGACTGTGGTATCTCTAAAGAAGACGCCGACGCCTCAGTGGCAAAAATGAGAAAGCTCTACCCACGTGAGCGTGGGTATATGTCCGAAATGCTCGATATCGTCTCCGATGAAGTGGGAACTTTTCACGACGAGATCTCCAAGCGCGAAGCTCGCATCCACGAGCTCGCCCACGAGGTTGGTAACAAATACCGCTACCATAATCTGATTGGTAAATCGAAGCGCATGCAGCAGATTTATCATCTCCTACAAAAGATTGCGAATTCAGAGTCAACCATTCTTATCCAAGGTGAGAACGGAACTGGTAAAGAACTGGTAGCGAAAGCCATTCACTACAATTCACCTCGCAAAGAAGCTCTCTTCATGGCGGTGAACTGTTCAGCTTTCAACGACAATCTTCTTGATTCGGAACTCTTCGGTCACGTAAAAGGCTCGTTCACGGGAGCCATAAAAGATAAAAAAGGCTTCTTCGAAGTGGCCAATGGTGGAACGCTGTTTCTGGATGAAATCGGGGATACATCTCTCACCATGCAAGTGAAGCTCCTGCGTGTGCTCCAAGAGGGAACATTCCTCCCGGTGGGCGCGACGACACCGAAAAAAGTGAACGTGCGAGTGATCGCTGCCACGAACAAAAATCTTAAAGAGATGATTGCGAAGGGTGAGTTCAGAGAAGATCTTTACTACCGCATTAACGTCATCAACGTGCAGCTTCCTTCTCTCAGAGAGCGCGTCGAGGATATCCCGATACTGATGGATTTTTTCCTCGAAAAACGCTGTGCGGAGTCGGGTGTGCCGCTCAAAACCTTCGCCAAGAAAACCCTTGAGAAGATGATCGACTACCCATGGCCTGGTAACGTGCGAGAGCTCGAAAACGAAATCGAGCGTCTGTGTGTGCTCGCGGGTGATGATAAAATGATTACGCCGGATATCCTGAATCAGCGGATTCTTGACCACGGGGAATCATCAGACGCGCGGGAGCACGGGCATGGACTTAAGGGCATGAACACCTCCGGCAGTCTCAAGGATGCGCTCGAGGAGCTTGAGATTCATATGATCCGAGAGGGCCTGAAGCGATGCGGTTTTAATAAGTCGCGGCTGGCAAAAGAGCTCGGTATCTCAAGAGCGGGATTGATCATGAAAGTTGAAAAATACGGTCTTGATAAACGCTTGTTGAAGCGCGCTGCTGGCGACGAATAACATCAAGAGTCAAAAATCAAAATGAAGGGTCCGAAAGGGCCCTTTTTTTTTGCCCTGAACGGGCGAGTTGGGTACACTCTTCCCACATTTCAAGGAGTGACCCATGCTCGACAATCAAGCCCGTCGCGAACAACTCGCGGCTCTGAATAAAGAAGCTGAACTTGGTGGTGGCATTCAGCGCATCCAGAAGCAACACGAGCAAGGAAAATACTCGGCTCGCGAACGCCTCGATAAACTCCTCGATCCAAACTCCTTCATGGAGTTTGATAAATTCGTCGTCCATAAATGCCAGTCCTTCGGCATTGAAAAAACACAATACCTTGGCGACGGTGTCATCACCGGGATCGGATCCATCAACGGGCAACAGGTCGCGGTGTTCTCGCAAGACTTCACCTGCTGGGGCGGAGCCTTGGGCATGGCCTACGCTAAGAAGATCTGCAAGATCATGGATTTCGCTCTCGATAATCGCATCCCTGTCATCGGCATCAATGATTCCGGTGGCGCGCGCATCCAGGAAGGCGTGGAGTCCTTGGCGGGCTACGCAGAAATTTTCTGGCGTAACGTCCAGGCCTCAGGCGTGATCCCACAGATCTCCCTCATCATGGGCCCTTGTGCCGGTGGCGCAGTTTACTCACCGGCCATGACTGATTTTATTTTCATGGTGGATAAGACCTCCTACATGTTTGTCACAGGCCCCGACGTCATTAAGACTGTCACCCACGAAGAGGTCACGAAAGACCAGTTGGGAGGTGCTAGCACGCATAATGAAAAATCCGGCGTGGCTCATTTCAAGTGCGCTGACGAAGATGATTGTTTTGAGCGAGTCCGAGAGCTCCTCTCCTATATCCCAGCCTCCAATGCCGTGAAGCCTTCGAAGGCCTTCAGCAGTGACAGCGCCGAGCGGGCCAGCAGCAAACTTAAAGATTTTGTGCCAGATAACTCGCGCAAGCCATACGACATGAAAGAGTTGATCGTGGAAGTGGTGGACGATGGAAACTTCTTAGAAGTTCATCGCGATTTCGCTAAAAATATCTTGTGCGGTTTTGCCAGCATCGGTGGGATCAAGGTCGGCATCATCGCCAACCAACCTGCGGTTCTCGCCGGGGTGCTCGACATTGACTCCTCCACGAA
>JAJTIF010000163.1 GCA_021299675.1 Pseudomonadota bacterium
CAGGGACTTAATGGCCACTCTATCTTCGAAGTAATCCCAGTAACTGACCTGTGAGCAATCGAGAGTTTGTGCCACTTTCTCCAGGATGAAGTGAATTTTCTCGAGGTAGTTCGTACGGGAATCGAGATTACTCATCTCAAGGAGTGCATTGTAGAAAGAGAGGTTTTTGCGTTGCTCACGGCGCTCTTTGGAAAGGTCGCGAATCGTGGCTTGCGTGATACGTTTGCCTTCGAGCTCGAAGGTTGATGCCACGATGTCCACCTCAAATGTCTCTCCATTTTTTTTCTTATGGACCCAATCGAAGCGATGCGTGTTATTAACCTTTAAAAATTCGATCAACTCTTGCGAGGCTTCTAGAGAACGTCGTCCATCGGGTTGGAGCTCCGGCGAAAGCTCTCCTGGATGACGATGGCGCATCTCTTCGAAATTCTCGTAGCCAAAGATCTCTAATCCCTTACGATTGGTCTCTAATATGACGCCGTCATGTAAGAGAATAATGGCATCATTGGAGGACTCAAATATCGTTTCTGTTTTTCTTTTGTAATCGAGTAGTGACTGCTCGATGCGCTTCTGGTTCGTGAGATCGAAGTGCGTGCCGGTAAAGCGGATGGGCTTACCCGTAGAGTCGCGCTCTGAGATGCGGCCTCGATCCAAAATATACACCCAGTGACCATCGGCGTGGCGCATGCGATGGACGCTTTCGTAGTGCTCGGTTTCTCCGGAAAGATGGCGCTGGATCTCTCTCTTGCACCCCTCTATATCATCAGGGTGCATGTGTTGCTGCCAGGTGGCCAGGTTCATGGGGGTCTTCGTTATGTCTAAGCCCAGCATCTCACACCACTGTCGATCGAAGCTGAGTTGATTGCTATCCAGCCACCAATCCCACGACCCAAGCCCTGCTCCCTCGAGGATCATCTGGTTGCGTTGATTTTGCAGCTCAGTGGCTTCCTGACTTTTTTTGTTCTCATCGATGTTCTTGCCAATCCCCACCGTCCAGCCATTGGGAAGACTGACGTTGGCCCATGAGGTGAAAATGAAATCTCCCGATTTGGTCCTTGTGCGAAACTCGTGCCAGCCATCTCCCGGTTTCATCATGAAGTCGATGACCTCTTGGCGCTTAAGAGGATCTGGATAGAACTCGGCCAGCATGTCCCGCCCTTGCATCTCCGAGGCGCTCCAACCCAGCTCGCGCTCCCAGGCCCGGTTGCACCACTGAAACTCACCCTTCTCATTATAAAGCGAGAGGATGACAGGGATGTGATTCACAATACGATCTAGTTTGATGTGTGAGAGCTTAAGCTCCATCTCTTTGCGTTGAAGCTCCAGGTAGTTGATGACCTGTTTGGAGAGCTGCTGCAGGAGTTGTCTCTGGGTGGGATCAAGTTTGCCGGGCTTATCATCGATCACACAGAGTGTGCCGATCTTAAAGCCCTGAGGCGTGATCAGCGGCGCTCCGGCGTAGAAAATCACGTTGGGTGCACTCACACACAAAGGATTGTCCTTGAAGCGCTCGTCTGCCAGAGAGTTCTCTATCTCAAAGATTTCTTCGTGATGAATGGCGTGGCCACAGAAGGAGACATCCCGTGGAGTCTCTCGGGCCTCAAGGCCTTGGACAGATTTAAACCACTGCCGGTCTTGGTCGACCAGACTGATGACACAAATTTTCGTGCGGCAAATAGTGCGCGCCAGATCGGTGATGTCGTCGAAGATTTTTTCTTGTGCAGTATCCAGCACCTCGTAGCGACGAAGTTCTGCTAGTCTTTCTTTTTCATTGGCTGGTATGGGTGCTGGTTTCATATTTGTTCATCTACGATAACTGAAATCAGCTCTTGTGCAGCTAAATTTTTTATAGTTTTTGCTTATTAATATTTGCTTAATATGAACACTCTTAGTCAGCACCCACTTCGACCAGATCACTCCAGGACGTTTGTGTCTTGCTGGATTTTTTCTCGCACAACATGCGCCAGTCTTGGAGTGTGCCGCAAGCGGCTGTCTTTATTGTTCCACGGCCCCAGCGCTCGTTAATTTTGTCTAGCACACCCATGAGCTTTGAGTCCTCACTTGTCTGATGAAACAAGTCCAATTGATAGGCGCCTTTATCCGCGAGGTCGAACAAAAAAACTCCGGCTTTTTTATAACCGATGCCCTCTTTGAAAAGCTGAGCGACCATCTCGGTCACCGTGCGCGTGAGTAGCAAGGTGTCATCAGTATAGAAGGGTAAAATTCTTTGGTCTTCACGCCTGTGATAAGGTCCATCGTCAAAGGGGTTTGATCGCAGCATCACGCTCACTCCCCGCGTGACACTGCCTTGCTTACGAAGTTTTTCTGCGGCAAACCCCACGTAGGTCGCCACCGCTTCCTGCAGCTCGCGGCAGGAGTACACTTTTTTCCCAAACGAGCGCGTGCTCGAGATCATCTTGCGCGTCTCGATCTCGCCGAGCTCGATGCAACTGCGTCCTCTGAGTTCTGCCTGCATGCGCTCTCCCACGATGCCTAAGTGCTTGCGGATGAGCGTAGTATTTTCGAACTGAGAAAAATCCCACGCACTCTGCATCCCCAGTGCCTTCAGGCGCACCGATAAGCCAGGGCCAATGCCCCAGACCTCCTCGAGAGGAGTACGCTTGAGCACAGCTTCGCACACTTGTGGTTCAGTCAGAGAGAGAGATTTGAGTCCTAACTTTTTAGCTTCCTTGTTAGCGATCTTGGCCAGCGTCTTGGAGTGCCCTACGCCCAGTGACACAGGAATCCCTGTCTCGCGAGTAACACGCTCTCTCAACTCCAAGGCCCACGGCGCTTCGGCTCCCAGAGGGAGATGACTAAAATTGATGAAGGCCTCGTCGATCGAATACTGAATGACATCTGGGTTGAGCTGATCCAAGAGTCCCATCACACGCCGTGAAAGATTGCCGTACAGAAGATAGTGAGAGGAGAAGACCTGCACCCGGTGGCGCCGGATCAGCGTGCGCACTTCAAAAATGGGCTCCCCCATCTTGAGTCCCACGGCTTTGGCTTCTTTAGAAAGACTGATGATGCAGCCATCGTTGTTCGAAAGCACGACGATGGGCTTGTCTCTCAGGTGAGGCCTAAAGAGCCGCTCGCACGAGCAGTAAAATGAGTTGCAGTCGAGGATCGCCCAGCGCTCAAGCTTGCTTGTGGATGACATAACTAATCACTCCCCACAGATGATCCTCTTCGAGCATTTGAATGCGATGATTCGAGGTGAGGCTCACGAGAAACCACTCACCCTCTTGGGATTGCTCGATCCGGCGTACAGAAAATTTCCCACGCACCACGGCCAGCACCCACTGGTGAGGGCGCGGCTTGAGTGAGCGATCAATCACCAAGATATCTCCCTCTCTGAGCTTGCCAGCGATGGGCTCACTCACCCGCACAAAAAATGTAGCGTGCGGTCTCGGAGCGAGAAGCTCCGTAATGGACAGATGGACCTGTCCATATTCATCAGCGGGGGATGGAAAACCGGCAACTTTCATGGGTCAACTCCTGGATCCATTATTCCGTAACTTTTCCGTAAATACAAGCAGGCTAAAATTTTGCCTAGGAAGTGTCGTAAGAGAGGGCAGCGAGGGTTTTATGGGACAACTATTACGCTACGGAAAGGCGACGCTAACTCTAGAGGATTCTTCACCTCTGATCACTCCGACACCGGTGGTTAAATTTAAAGAAGTGTATGCCGAAGGCCGCTATTGGGCACCACGCATTAGCGATAAAGCGGCGCTGCAACTCTTGAAGCGAAAAATGGCTAAACAAGTCAGTTACCTCAGGGCCTATCGCGGATTCAGGGCGTCTGGGGCGAAAGAAGAAAAAGAGCTGGGTGAAGGCCGAGCTTTTTTACGCTGGCTCATGCGCCATGAACTGAGTGTGGCCTGGGAATCTGAAGATCTGCAGCTTCATTCTTTTTTCGGCCAGAAAGATGCACCAAGACATGACCCTAATGATGAAATGGCGATGAATATGAGTTTCGCGATTGCTCCGGTGAGTGTGAATGGGAAAAAAGTAAAACTCTACCTCGCCGATGATGACGTGCTCAGACTCTTTCATATGCAGCAAGGTCAACAGGAAGACTTCCTTAAACTCGTCAGTCGTTATGTTGAGCAGCGCCATCAGGCCCAGGCGCGGTCATTGCCCGCCCTGCCCTTTGTTGAGTGGCTTACTCTGCAAGGTCACAGACCGGGTTTTAATAAGGGACAAATTGGGTTTCAGCTACCCTTTTAAGTGACAACAGAGCTGATTTCTATAAAAATAATCACACCTGAATCTCAGACTTCTTAGGAGTGATTATGCAAAAAATTAAAGTTCAAAATCCCGTCGTCGAGCTCGATGGAGATGAGATGACTCGAATCATCTGGTCCTTCATCAAAGAAAAACTCATCACTCCTTACCTTGATCTTGATATCAAGTACTATGACCTTGGCATGGAGATGCGTGACAAGACCGATGACAAGATCACCATCGAAGCGGCAGAAGCGATCAAGAAGTACAACGTGGGGATCAAGTGCGCGACCATCACTCCGGACGAAAAACGCGTGGAAGAATTCAAACTCAAACAAATGTGGAAGTCCCCCAACGGCACGATCCGCAACATCCTCGACGGAACTGTTTTCCGCGAGCCGATCATCTGTAAAAACGTTCCGCGCTTGGTTCCGAACTGGACCGCACCGATCATGATCGGTCGCCACGCCTTCGGTGACCAGTACCGTGCGACAGACACGGTGATCAAAGGTAAAGGCGTACTTAAGATGAGCTTCACGCCAGAAGGCGGCGGCCCGACTCAAGAGTGGGAAGTGTACAATTTCAAAGGCGACGGCGTCGCTCTTTCCATGTACAACACCGACGAGTCGATCAAAGGGTTTGCGCACTCGTGCTTTAACATGGCACTGATGAAAGGCTGGCCTCTCTACCTTTCTACCAAGAACACAATCCTCAAAAAATACGACGGCCGCTTCAAAGATATCTTTGAAGAAATTTATCAAGCCGATTACAAGAAGAAGTTTGAATCGAAGGGCATCGTGTACGAACACCGTCTCATCGACGACATGGTGGCTTCGGCCCTCAAGTGGAATGGAAATTTTGTCTGGGCCTGTAAGAACTACGATGGTGACGTGCAATCCGACACCGTCGCTCAAGGCTTCGGCTCTCTGGGACTCATGACTTCTGTGTTGGTCACTCCCGATGGTAAAACCATGGAAGCGGAAGCGGCTCATGGAACCGTGACTCGTCACTACCGCATGCACCAGCAAGGAAAACCGACTTCTACTAATCCGATTGCTTCAATCTTTGCGTGGACGCGAGGCCTTGAGCACCGTGGAAAACTCGACAACAACAAAGAGCTTATCCACTTCTGCCAGGCCCTTGAGCAGGTATGTGTGGAGACCGTTGAGTCAGGGAAAATGACCAAAGACTTGGCCGTTTGTATCCACGGGGAGAAGGTCGATTCTTCGCACTACCTCACCACTGAAGGCTTCCTAGAAGCTATCAACGCGAATTTACAGAAAAAACTCAACCTCCGCTAAGCCCTTTCTCAACCCTTCTGAAGAAACACCTTCAGAAGGGTCTTTTTCCTCATTAAATCAAGCCCTTAATCCGATAAGTCATCAATGGTCGCCAGACTTTTTGTCATCCTATTGAGCTTCATGATTTTCACGCAAAATGTGATAGCGGATTGCTATCCCATCCGTCGCATCCTGGAGCCAGCAGCGCGTGCGAATTTTCAAAACCTCTGCCGCGCGGCTGTGCAGTGTGACCCTGCCTGCCAAAACATCGAACCTGCCAAACTCATCAACTGCTCCGGCACCCAAGACTCTAACAAACTCCTGGCCAGTGGGAACATCGGCCGACGCATTCTAAGTTGTGCGCGCGCTTTTTTTGTCGACTCGATGGTGGATCTCGCCAACATGGTGATCGATCTGATCAAGATGCTCGTGGGTGCGCAGATGAATTCTTTTCGAAATATTTATAAATTCATGACCGACAGTGAATTCCGCCAGCAGTCACTCGCACGCAACAATCAGATGAGTGGGGCCGCGCGAGCCTTCCTTTCGTGCGCCACTCGAAATTTCGCGACCGAGTACTCCAAGAATTTTCGTCGGGCCGTTGATCAGGTGGGCTACCTCAATGCCC
>JAJTIF010000285.1 GCA_021299675.1 Pseudomonadota bacterium
AAACCGGGCCCAAGAAGTGCTCGAGCGTTACTCAAAAGTGGCGGGTCTGAGACCTCCTCCTCACGTGAAGCTTCTGGCCAAGGCTTCCATCCTGACTTCAGAGGAGGACATTGGAGAGGCAGAGTTTCAGGTTTTGTGCGCCCTGACAGAATGGAGCAAAGTAGAGGATTTATATCGTTATTGCCCCCTTTTAGACTTTGAAATTACAGAGTCACTGGTCAGTTTGCGCCGCAAGAACGCCTTAGAAGTAGTCGGGACTCGTTGATAGTCTCATGACAAGTTCATATAAAAAGGCCATGATTGTGCCCACCAAATCCAAGCGGAGTTTAAGATGAAATCGCAAAAACAAAATGTCGGTGAACTTAAAGAACTAAAAGTCATGATCGAGAAAAAGGTGACTGAAGATTTTGAGCTAATGGCGAAAAACTCAGGAATTAAAATCGATGAACTAGTAGTGATCGCTCTTAAGCGCTTTCGTTCAAGTCATCTCGATTACCTTAAGGCCACGTTGACTGTTGATTAGTCCTTCCGAAACTGTCTAATCTTTTGCCACTGTCTATTAATCGCTAATGACCCCTCTTTTGGGGCCATTAATATCAAGGGCTTAGCCCTAAACCCCTGACTATTCATTTGGCACCTCACTTGCTTTTAAGAAGGTAACTTTTTAGGAGCATGATATGGAAACCCAAACCTTTAAGAGACCTCTTGTGAGCTTAATGAGCCTAGGATTTATTGTCCTCGGTATCTATAACTCAGTGGTGATCAACTCTGACGCCTTTATGGACTCGCAAAACGTTAAATTCGTAAAACGTTTGGATGAGATCAATGGCATCACGACCAAAGGTCGCCAACTGGCGCATGCTGGGGAGTGGGTAAAACTTAAAGCTCTCCCACAAAACACAGTCAAGTCGCCAATGCTTCAAGATAGGTTGCAGTTAACCTCGTCTTCTTCACGTAAAGAAGTCATTGCCTCTAGCAATCTTGATACAACTGAAGCTCAAGCTGCCATTCAAGAAGATCTCAGTCTTGAGTTGGTTGAAGTTTTTAATGCCAAGAAATATCAACAAGCCCCTAAGGCCACTGATTTTAGTGGTCAGTTGACGGCGACGGATGGTGTGATTGATTCCATTAGTGTTTCACTTCCTAACAGTGAATCCATCAGTATCTCCTTCGCGCAGATGGTTGGGAATGTGTTTGAGTATGATTACAACGGTCAGGTCTTGAGCGGTATGCTCTATCAGATGGACAAGACTTCGTATATGGTGACTCTTACGAACGGTCACTTCGAAGGCACTCGCTTGAAGTTTCAGGCTAAGGCTGAAGCACAGGAAGAGATCGGAAATGGGAATGAAGACTCATACGGCAACAACGCTCAAATCGCAGAAAATAACAATGTTGAAGTGGAGACAGATGCTTACGCAGCGATTGTAAACGATGACGGATCTGAGCAGCAGGTAGGTACTTTTGGGGCCACTCCACAAGCGCCTCAGGCAGAAGAAACGGCTCAGGTTAACCAAGTAGACGACTCTCAGGCTTACGGCTTTAGATTTTAATCAAAAAAAAAGCTCCCTTCCGGGAGCTATTTTATTTCGGCTATCTAATTGTATCAGTAAAGGTCATCCCACGATTAGCAGAATCAAGGTGATCTTTGAGACGTGTCGCAGGTGTGCCGTCCCCGTTCCAGCTTACAGAGATACGACCATACCAGTCTGAAGTGCGGCTAGTACAAGAAGCATAACCGCCGTGAAGCTGGCCGATCACTCTGTGGTCTTGGTTAAAGAGCGGTGAACCTGATGAGCCGGGCTCAGTTGTTCCCTTGTCCCAGTCTGTTACTCGTACGTGAGTACCATTTCTTAAGACATCATTCTTTAGATACATAGTTGTTGTTGTGGGGTCCATTTCAAAAGAAATACTTTTCTCGTCTGTGGCCGGGTGGTGAATCGCAACGGCCATGGAGGCTTCGTCACCTGAGCGATCCCAACCTGCAAAGCTTACGTTCCACTCGGAGCGAGGAGCAGAATTTAGTCTTACAAGGGTAAAGTCTGAGCGAGCGGAGCTAGCGGGAAACTGTGAGCCAGTGTTGAACTGTCCAGAGGGGTTTGCGCTTGAACCACGGCAGGTTGAGCGCTGAAAGTTCCAGTACGTAACAAGGCTGGCGGCGTTTGCAGCGGTGATACCGCAGTGATTGGCGGTCATAAAAAATGGTGTCTTGTCATTCTTGGTGTTGTTCACCATGAAGCCAGTACAAAACGTTGAGCCCCCGCGAGCAATAACGGCCACAGAGTCGATTTCTTCTTTCCAGTCGTTACCTTCCGAGCAAGCCACATCAATGTTACATGAGCCAGCCTTTGCGCTCTTTTGGGCAAAAGTTCTAAATCCTTGACCAACGCGGCCAAGCTCGAGCTCAACTTGATTGAGTTCGTTGGCGTTTACGCTCAACTCGATCGTTACATCATCTGACATGATAACAGGTGTCCAGAGCTGACGGTCGACGTTGTTATATTCAGAAGTGAATGGGCGAATTGACTGAGTGAAGTCAGTTGCTGTGATGTTGAGCTCTGCAGAGGCAGGAAGATTAAATTTAGTAAAACCAAAGTTAAGAGAAACAGCATTGGGTGCAACTACTCGATGGGTCCAGATCACACGACCACCGACTTCTGTCCAAGAAGACTTATCCGTGAGGGCGTTGAAATTAATGTCATGGGGAACGGCAAAGCGAGGAGCCTCGCCTTTTACTTCTCTTTCGATTTCTTGATCGTGAAGTTGATTTACATCGAGAGGGGCAAAGTAAGATTCACCCGCAAAAGCTGAAATAGAAAGAGTAATCAGGGCTGCGCCCAAAAGGCTGTGTTTCATCGTTTCCTCCATAAAACAAATAACTATTGGAGAAAGCGTATCGAGAAAAACTTATGATAGGAAAAAAATGCCGCTATTATTATCTGACTTCACAAAAGAGAATTGGTCAGAATTGCTCCAGGAGAGGAAAATCCCTCTCCTGGAGCAATAAGATGAATTACTTACCGAGAAGTTTTTTGAATTCTTCTGTCATGATGGGAACAATAGTAAATAGGTCACCTACTATTCCGTAATCGGCTTTCGTGAAAATCGGTGCATCGGGGTCTGTGTTAATAGCCACGATAACTTTAGAAGTCCGCATTCCCGCTAAGTGTTGAATGGCCCCTGAAATGCCACAGGCAATGTAGAGAGAAGGTGCAACGGTTTTACCGGTTTGACCAACTTGCATCGAATGGGCAGCGAATCCAGAGTCAACGGCAGCACGTGAGGCTCCAACAGTGGCGCCGATCACGTCTGCCATCTCGTTGAGGATCTTGAAGTTGTCTGAGTTCTTCATGGCGCGCCCGCCAGAGATAATTATGTTTGCTTCCGTGAGATCTACTTTGCTTGAAGCTGCTTTAATAATTTCTTTGATCGCGGCTCGGATCGCTCCCGCATCGGCAGCGACATCGGCTGATTCGCCTGCACCTGCGACTGGTGTCGCCGGCATACCAAGAGCGTTCGGGCGGACGGTCGCAAAGTGAGGTTTGGGTCCAGTCAGTTCCACTTTCGCTAAGCACTTACCTGCAAAGAGTGGTCTGGTCCCAGCAAATGTTCCACCGTCAAAGGTAAAGTTGGTGCAATCAGACGCACAACCCGCTTGAAAGGAAGCGGCTAGGCGAGGCATCAGATCTTTTCCCGTAGAAGTGGCCCCGGCCAGGACATAATCAAAGCTCTGGGATTTGATAAATCCCTGGAGAGCGTTGGAATAACCCTCAGGTGAATACTTATCAAGGTTAGCGCCTTTAAGCTTATGCACTTTTTGAGCGCCGTAGCTTGCAAGGAGTTTTACTTGGTCATCAGCGAGATCGCCGATGACAGCGACTTCTGCTTTTTGCCCATTAAGTTTCCCTAGGATTTCAAGAGTAACTGGTTTTACTTTTCCATCATTTGTTTCTGTGAAAACGAGTACGTTTGCCATGTTAAATTCCTTAATTAAATAATTTTAGCTTCTGTACGAAGAAGGCCTACAACCTGAGACACAACAGCTGCTTGCTTAGCCGCGTCCATTGCATCAAATTTCTTACCAGCTGGTTTTTCTGGAGGAAGTTGGAAGCTAGAATACTTAACTCTACGGTCAGCTTCACTGACGCCGACATCGGCCAGTGAATACTGGGCCAGAGGCTTTTTCTTGGCTTTCATGATTCCAGGTAGAGAAGCATATCTAGGGGTATTGAGTCCCTTGTTGGCTGCCACAAGGCAGGGTGTCGCCATCTCGTATACCTCAAGAGCCCCACCTTCAACTTCGCGCTTAGCTTTTACAGTTGTGCCAGTAAGTTCGAAACCCACAACGACTGCTACTGAAGGCATGCCGAGCATCTGCGCTAGGATTTGTGGAACCTGAAGACAGTCGTCATCGATGGCTTGCTTTCCGGTTAAGACGAGATCTGCCTTCTTGCCAGACTTGTCGATCGCGCCCTTGAGAGCTTTTGCAATTGAGTAGGAATCAAGATTATCTACTGCTTCAACCAAGATAGCATCATCCGCACCCATGGCCATTGCCGTTCTAAGGGCTTCGGTGTCTTTCACAGAACCGACACGAACGACAGTTACGTTTGCCGCTGGATTGGCCTGCTTTACGAGAAGCGCCTGCTCAACAGCAAACTCATCATAGGGATTCATGATCCATTTAATGGAAGCTGTCTCGATAAATGACTTATCGCTATTAGGTGTAACCTTGGTTTCCGTATCGGGAACCTGCTTTACGCAAACAAAAATATTCATACCTTCTCCTTAAGTGAAACTATTTTAAAACTTCACGAGCGATTACTAAGCGCTGGATCTGCGAGGTACCCTCGTAGATTTGGATTAGCTTAGCGTCGCGCATGAGTTTTTCAACGGGATATTCTTTTGAGTAGCCGTAGCCACCATAAATTTGTACGGCATCTGTGGTGATTTGCATACAAGAGTCAGAGGCAAAAGCCTTGGCATAAGAAGCCACCTCTGTGTTCTTGACGCCCTGATCACACAGCCAGGCAGCTTTATAGGTCATCAGCCTTGCCGCCTCGACCTTCATGGCCATTTCTGCAATCATAAATTGAATGGCTTGGTGTTTTGAAATAGAGACACCAAACTGTGTGCGTTCCTTGGCATAGCTCAAACTTAAATCAAGCGCGCGCCATGCGCCGCCGAGAGCCGATGAAGCCACGAGGGGTCTTGAGTGATCCAGGGTTTTCATGGCAATGCTCCAGCCTTCGCCGACGCCACCGAGCATGTTTTCCTTGGGGACTTTTACATTATTGAAGCGAATGCCCCGGGTGTCAGATGAGCGATGGCCCATCTTGTCTTCTTTTTTGCCAAGCTCAATGCCCGCGCTCTTTGGGTCTACCACGATGGCACAGATCCCTTTGTGTTTGAGTGCGGGATCAACGGTTGCGTAGACAACAAACAAATCAGCGTAACCTGCATTGGTGATCCACATCTTTTCGCCATGGAGGATCCAGTGATCTCCGCCGTCTTTTAAGGAAGTCTTCAGTCCGCCGGCATCGGAGCCATTGCCGGGTTCTGTGAGGCAAAAGCTGGCGATCTTGAAGTCGGTGGTAAAAGGAGTGAGGAATTTTTTCTTCTGCTCGTCGCTTCCACCAATGACGATGGGAAGGAGGGCAAGGTCATTGGCCATGAATGATGTGTTCATCCCCATGCAACCGTAAGCCAGTGCTTCAGAAATGATCACGCTATCGAGAGAGCTAAAACCAGTCCCACCGTATTCTGCGGGTATGCAAGTATTAATGAGACCCAACTCCCAGGCTTTTTTAAAAATTTCTTTCGGGAAGATTCCTTCGTCATCAAACTTCTGAGCGACTGGAATCATCTCATTACGAGCGAATTTCAGTGCTAACTCCTGAATCTCTTTTTGCTCAGGAGTAATTGCAAAATCCATTTTGATATCCTTTAGGAATGAGGAAAAGCTTCCACGTCAAATGACTTTGGAATTGTAAAACATTTCTCAATCAGATGCCAGAAAGGTAATTCCGACAAAGGTCGAACGACAAAACTTCTCTGGTTCCATCGTGGGTGAGGGGTCACAAGTGTTGTGCTGTGAATAAAACTTGTGCCCCAGAAGAGAATATCCAGATCGAGCGTTCGTGGTCCTCGGTCAATTTGTCGCACTCTGCCTCGATCTTGTTCTATGTTAAGAAGAATTCTCATGACTTCTTCAGGCTTCTGCCATGGAAGAGCAAACTGTAAAACTTGATTGAGAAACTCGGGCTGCGCCTCGTAATCCACTGCTTGGGATCGATAGAGTTTGCTCGCAGCGATGAGTTTAAAATGTTGCGAGAGTGCTTCCTGGGCCCACTGCAGATGCTCTTCTCTCTCGAGCAGGTTTGATCCCGTGGCGATGATGAGTGACATTTAACTTACTTCCCGGACAAGGAGGCAGGAGGGAGATTTAATTCCGGGTAATCAGATTCAACTCCAGAGGGAATTGCTTGAGCCTTGGGAACAGGGGCTCCCTTTACTCCGCAGCCGACAAGAAATAAAAAAAGCATGATGAGTTTAAAACTCAATGGCTGCTCCGACATTTAAAATATCTGTTCCAAGGTCAGCCTTAAGGAACCACCCTGGCACAAGTCGACGCAGAAAGGTGACACCAAAGACGGGTCCCACTTTCTGTAACTCGGAGACAATTTGGAGCTCTTGCTGGTCAACCACTGGATTGCCGGTGGTGCCTGCATCGGTGTCGATCGTCTGTGATCTGAATCCAATGTAGGGCATAAAAAATGTATAGAGAGGCCCTTTGAAATTGTACTTCAAGCGACCTGTCACAGTCGTTACTCCCACGACTGCGTTGGCAGCGGGATAGCCTTCAAAGGCGGCGTCTGAGTAGGAGAACTCACCAAACCAGTTGTCTGCAAACTGATAACCCCAAGTTCCGGTAAACTGATTGGCCCTGGCTCCGCCACCGTTGATGTCTGGGAGGGGGGCATCTAAAAAGCCAACGGCAAAGGAGACGAGGTTGTCGGGCTTAATGTGACGTTTTGAATCGTCCTCAAGGTCACCGCTGTCATCCACGTCTTTAAGCGAGAAGAGATCTTCTTCTGTTTTAATTTTAGGCGCTTCTTCGGTAGGCTCTGTTTTCTGTGCGACTTTTTTTCCAAACATGGAATCATCGCCGCGGATAATTTGTACTTCGATGCCTTTTCTCAAAAGCGTCCATTGAGCGAGAGAATAAATTTTAATAATTTTAATACCGGCCTGACCGTCATGGGTCTTCGCCACTACGGCACGTGCGGCGAGTTGATTGTTAAGGGCAACAGAAATGAAGTCTCCTTGTCCTATGAGTTGGTTGTTATTGCTCAGAACAAAAATCTTTTTTGACTGCCCAATAACTTTTATTGTCTCAGTAAAAACACCCTCCTCATCACCTAGGTTAAGGGGGGCTTTGGCATCCTCCACCAGACTTTGCGACCAAGCTGGGAGAGATAGAAAAAGTAAGAGACCAAATAAAATTTGAATGTGTTTGCAACCCATGAAAATAGCTTATATGACACAAACGCTCTCGTAAACAGAGGAGAGTTTCCTGAGTAAGTGTGTCAAGATTTTCTGAAAAGATGGGGCTAAGCTAAGCAACTATGAATCTTTCGGGAGTCCACATGTCAGAGAAAGTCTTTCCCCAGTTGGCCAATGGTCAGCAGCTTTTTGTCGTCGTTGCTGGAAACATCGGTTGCGGCAAAACCACACTGACTAAAAAGCTCTCTGAGCGACTTGGGTGGAAGCCACACTTTGAATCAGTGAGTGATAACCCTTACTTGGCGGACTTCTATGGCGATATGGCCCGCTGGGCGTTTCCGCTCCAGATTTATTTTTTAAATAATCGCTTCACCACACATAAGCAAATTGAGAACTCGGCAGCTTCATGTGTGCAGGACCGATCAATTTATGAAGATGCCAATATCTTTGCTCGTGCGCTTCATGATCAAGGGACTCTTGATTCAAGAGACTATGAGAACTACAAAACTCTCTACAATAGTATGACCACATACCTCAATCCTCCGACTCTTATGATCTTTCTCAAACGGAGTGTTCCGAAGCTCCTAGAGCGGATTCAGCTACGTGGGAGAGACTATGAGCAAGCAATTCCTGTCGACTACCTCACTCGCCTTAATCGTTACTACGATGAGTGGTACGATAGCTACGATCTCGGAAAATCCCTCGTTGTCGATACGGATGAGTTAGATTTTCTTGATAACGAAGAGCACTTCAACCGCTTGATTCAAAAGATCGGTGATTCAATAGATCAAAAAGATATGTTTTTTACCTTCTAGGCAAATTACGTATTTTTGCTGATTTTTTGAAACAGCGCTATAATCAACATAATTCTTTTAGTTCTCATCAAGGGAGTGATGATGTCGAAAATAGCATGGATGCTTATAGTTCTTGTTTTAGCGGCTTCCTGTTCAGGCTCTAAAACCTCAACCGTCGCACAAACAGAAACACCTCAAATTGATCTCTCTGGCTCAGATGATTTTAAGGACGTCGAAGATCCATTGGCAGAGGTCTCTGAGGCGGAGGAAGCCACCACAGAGTCTGACAGCAGTCTTTTATCTCTTGATGCCGGTGAAGCAACCGACACTGGTGCAGCTCCAGAGATCACGACTGGATCAGTGGAAAAAGTCCGTCCCGAGATTGGGAAATATGTGGTGCAAAAAAATGAGACTCTCATGATGATCGCCTTTAAGCTTTACGGCGATTACTCAAAGTGGCGCCGACTCGCCAAGATGAATAAGAAGCACATTAAAAATGGAATCGTGATGGCCGGCAGAACGATCAGGTATCGCAAGCCCTCTCTGGAATTCAACTGGCAGCCCCAGGGGAACCCTTATCTCATCAAGACTGGAGATACGCTTGGGAAGATCTCAAATGACGTCTACGGATCTCAGAAGAAGTGGAGAAGCATCTGGGACAACAATCGTCCCATGATCAAGGACCCCAATAGAATTTTTGCGGGTTTCACAATCTACTACCAAGAACTGGGCTCTCTGGCCGCTACTCCGAATAGTAAGCTCGAGCTTTAATCCTAGTGGGGGCTCATCGGCCCCCACGGCATACTTATGAAGTTCACAGCATTCTTTCTTATCTCATTCATATGCTCCTGTTCCCAGGTCAGCATTCCATACTTGGGTAAGCAGAAACCGCAGATCGAAATGCCAGCCGATTGGACTGACTTATCTGACCAGGATCACCTGGCTCACCTCTCGTCATTTGAAAAAATGTATCTGGGTACAGAGGGGGTTGAGCAAATGCCGCTCAAGTCTCAGGAGCAGGAGTACGTTAATAACCTGATCTATGACATCTATCATAACAATGAACTATTTTTCAAAACCTCAAACTCCCCGCGGATTCATGTCATAAGAAACGATATCCCCTTTCATTTCTCTCTTCCTGGCTCCTCAATTTTCCTTTCGACCGGGTTGATCAATAAGTACATTAAGCACGAAGGCATTTTGGCGGCGATCATTTGCTACGAGATGATTCGCATCGACAAGAGCATTTATAATAAGAACGTAATCGTACCGATCGGATTCATGACCCTTGAGAGAATTCTAGGACTAAATCGCATCGTCACTGATAAAAAAATTGAAGTCCACAAGTGGGCTTACTATCTCATGCGACGGGCGGGCTATGAGGGTGAATACTATTTGCAATGGCTCCAGACCATTAACAGAAATACAGCAGACTTCTTAACACTGATTGGTGACGCGGCTTCAATATCTCAAGAAGAAGCAATGTTTAAAGCATTCGTCATCCGACGCTCGAAAGTCGAAGACGAAAGAACCATCGCGAGGAAAGAGTCCTCGAAAAATTTTTATGCCTTTTTATTTTCAGTCAAGGATAGAAACATATGAAACCAGAACAAGCTGAGAGCTTCTTCATCCAGGAGCTTTTTACCCAATCCCAGCAACGTGGTCATGCCACCGGAGAAACTCTCGAACTGGTGGATAAACTCACAGGAGATGCTTCCACTCGTCGTTACTATCGATTGTTTACCAATAAAACATCCTATGTGGTTTGCCTCGATAACCCACAAGAAGACATCAGTTTGCCGCATCCATTCGTGAGCAAGCAGCAGTTCCTGGAAAGTAATGGTCTTCGCGTGACTCGTGTCCTCGATTCTCAGTTAAACAAAGGATACATCCTCGAAGAGGATCTGGGTGACATGACACTGCTTTCGTTTTTGACCAATCTCAAAGACGTGAAAGAAGAGTACGTGACTTATGAAAAGATCATCAAGCAGCTCATTCAGATGCATAAGCTCGATGAGGTGAGGACTAAAAATTCAGGACTCTTCGACTTAAGGTTTGATCACGAAAAGCTCATGCAAGAAATGGATTTTACCTTTAAGTTTTTCTTCGACCGCTATCTAAAGGTTGTGGCGCCAGATAAGGAAATGATCTTACGAGAGGAGCTGTCGGCAATTTGTCATCGTATAGCTAACCAGCCGATGGTGCCCACCCACAGAGACTTCCATTCCCGGAATATCATGGTTAAAGATGGTGAGATGGTCATCATCGATTTTCAGGATGCTCGGATGGGACTCCCTCAATATGACCTCGTGTCTATTTTGGATGACTGCTACTATGACCTGGTAGAGGATAATCGTGAAAAACTTAAAAAATTATACTTCGAAATGCTCCCGGCTAGTGCGCATGGGCAAGGCACTTATGCCGAGTTCTGTGATTTCTATGACGACATGCTGATTCAGCGTGTGTTCAAGGCCGTGGGAAGTTTCTCCTACATCTATGCGACCAGACAAGACCTCCGCTATCTAAAGTACATTGGATTCGGTATGGAAAAAATTAGAAAAACACTTATGCATAATCCAAGATATGAAACCCTGAGAAAGAATCTCTTCGGCATCTACTATGCGAGCTAATGATCACTGTCTCATACTGGCGGCTGGATTTGGCACAAGAATGGGCGAGATCGGTAAGGTCCTGCCGAAAGTCATGTGGCCCGTGTTTCACAAATCATTGTTAGAAACGCAGGTGCTTTTTGCGCGCTCACTCGGTTACGAGAAGATCTACATCAATGTCCATCACCAGGCTTCCACGATTTTAGAAATGACTCAGGGGAATGCTAATTTTAAGAATATTGTCTGGCTTAAGGAGTTCCCTGAAATTTTGGATATCGGGGGTGGGATTCATAATCTCGCAAGTCAGCCCGAGGTCAACTACACTGGTCGATTACTTGTGTTAAACGCAGACCAAGTTTTGTGGTTCACGAAAGCCAACCTTGATGAGTGGATAAAAGCGCTCGATGGGAATGATGGAGTCCTGCTTTCACTTTTGGTTCACTCACAGCAGGGATACAACCAGCTCGTTACGGAGCGGGGGCTGCTTAAAAGCATTAAGCCCAACAAGGAAATTCATCCCGCGCAGGAGATCTTAACCTATTCTGGAAATGCGATCATCAATCTTTCAACCCTAAAGCCTCAGGCGGGGAGTTCGAAATTTTTTGATAGTGTGTGCCCCTTTGATCGAAAAAATGTCTGCATCAACGTCAGTGGTCATCCGTACTGGGATTTCGGTACCAAGGAGCGCTACTTCGAAAGTTTAAAGCGCATCATCCGGGAGAGAGATAAAGGTGATCTGAGAGAGTTCTATGACTTCCTGAAAGGCTCTCATATTTTTAATGCTGACCTGGCAGACCCTCAAAAGATTTCCTACAACTCACATTGCGCTCAGGGCATCAACCTCACATCAGGGTCAAAGGAGAGGGTTAATAATCGTGGAGTCTTGATTTCAGGGCAGGGCCTAGATTCTTCTGAAAAGCCTTCTATTCGCTACAATGAGATCGTGGATTACTTGAACTGAATGGGATCGTTGACTGTTTTAATGCAGTCGATGGGGCATACTTCCTGACAAAGACCACACAGGGTGCAGCTCCAGTTCTCGATGTAGTACTCTTTACCGTTAGTGATCACGGCTTTTTCTGGACACACAGCGCGACAATTGTCACAGGCAATACATACGGAAGTGATTTCAAGATGTTTCATTTTAAGTTAGGATAAGAGAGATATGAATAATTTGAAAGTGTGGACATTTCATCCCGTCTCCAGAAACAGCATTTTTTATGTGTTGCTATCACTGTTTTTTTTGGTCCTACAGAAGTCAGTGCAAGCGAATCTCCCTTTCCTCAACCAGGTGTTTCTGAAGAAAGTTCTCATGGACGAGTGGTTTGTCTTCCTCTCGAGTCTCCCGGCCCTATGGTTACTACTTCGTCATCGCTTGGTGGGGAAGTATGCGTTTGCACTCTTTGGCTCGCTCATCGTATTCAGAAGCCTCGAGTCCCTGGTGCTTAATTTTAATAAAGTTATCATGGTCATTTTGTTCATCCAGATCTGTCTTTCCTATTTGTTTTATCAGCTGATTTCATGGACATTTTCTCGCTCGATTTTTAATTCTAATTATCCTATCGATCAGCTCAACCAACCGATGTCACTGAAGATCCCGGTTCGGCTCGTCTGCGCTGACCGCACCTATGAGGGGCACCTCACGAACTGGGATAAGTACGGTGTCTTTGTTCACTTAAGCGAACCTTGGAGTGGAAAGAGAAGCGATGTGAAGCTTGAGATCATCTTCCGGGGCCATGAGTTTGGGTGTGTGGGGAAAGTTGTGACCGCTACTTGGGATCACCATGGAATAGGGTTAGAATGGAAAGAGAAGAAGAAAACGGGGCATTTGTCGTGGGACGCACTCATCGAATTATTCGAAGACTTTGGCTGGGATCCCCAATTACTGAGGTAGGAAAATGAAGGCTCTTTTCGTATTGGTTTTACTTGCTGGCTGTTTCAGCACCTCAGATTCTCCCGAGGCTGCGATCATAGATTTCGTTAACGCTCGCCTTGATAAGGTGGTTTCAAGGTCTGATGTTTTAGAGCGGACTACTGGCAAAATGAAGCTCTCGCTTGAGAGCATGACTGATGAAGAGTTTGCCACTTATGCGAATCTTAAAGACTTCAAAAAAGAGTCACTGAAAATCATTTCCAAATCTTGCCAAGATAAGAAGTGCTATGTGACCTATTCGGTCGGGTATAAACAAGTCAAAGCCTCCAAAACAGGTTGGATGTCAGAGATTAAGAAAATCGCTGAAGTCCTCCGGGTCGAGGGCAAGTGGTTGATCTCTGATGTCACGAATATTAAAACTTACCACGAAACCGGTGAACCCATAGAGGTCACGCCCTAGGTTAAGAATTCTTAAAATCCTGACGATAGGATCTTGAGGTATCTATGTCTCAAGATGATATTATTTCTAAATTGATGGACGAAACATTCGAGGAGCGTGGGAAAGCCACACGCCTCGTCACGAATCCTGATTCTGATTTCAACATCATGACACAAATTTCACGCCTGCCTGTAACATCACTGCGCGGTCATGTGGCGGCTGATGGTATTTATGAGTTTGCTATTCAGGGCCAGGTTTTGCATGCACCTCTCGATCATATTAGCTCAAAGCACTCAGCCTCTCTGCTTGGTGTGATTGCTAAAGTGTTAGGTGAGGATTTTGACCGCATAACTTTGGTGAACTCTGCGGCCTATGTATGGGTTTTTGTCTGGAGTTCCGCAGAACAAGTTGAAGAACAGGATATCCAAAAGATATTTTCACCGCAGCGTTCAGCTAAAGCGGCATAAAAAAAGCCTCCTTTCGGAGGCTTTTTTATTAAAGTGACATGTAGTATTGCTTCAGCATTTGGGCATCAACTTCCAAGTTAGGAGAGTTGCAGATCACGTAGCCTCTGGCGTTCTTGTCTTTCAGTGCACGCATTAGGTCTTTCCAGTTGAACTTCGACTTCTCGAGGTTCAAGTGCTTAAGGTCACCCTTAGAGTTGCTTGAAATACCAGAGATGTGAATGTGCATCTCATCGAGAGTGTTTGGACCCAGCTCTGCCTTCAATGTATCAAGTACGCGACAGAACTCGTCGTAGTTGTTCACGTCACCAGTTCTTGCGTACAGGTGAGAGAAGTCCATACAGGGCTTACAGCTATTTACACTCTTTGAAAGTGAAATCAGTTCTTCGAGAGAGCCGAACTGAGATGTTTTACCAGTCAGTTCCGGGCGTAGTTCGATCTCGATGTCGAGGCGAGAGAGCCTCTCTTCGATGACGTTCAAGCTCTTCTCAACAAGATCAAAGACGTCATATGGAGAGTCTTTCATGTAGAATGCTGCGTGGAATGTCATGCTCTCCGCACCGCAGAGATCAGAGATCTTCGCTGTTTGGATGATGCGCTCAACAGACGAATCAATCTTGTCTTGTTCGCGAGCATTCAGGTTAATGTAGTATGGACCGTGAGAAGTCAGAGGCACGCCCAGCTCATAAGAAACTTTTCTAAGCGCTGATGAAACTTCTTCTTTCATGCGAACGCCGTGAGCAAATTCCAACTGCATGCAGTCGAGGCTTAGTTCGTGAATGCGTTTTACTCCTTCAACAGGATTGTTTTTCTTGGCAGTACTGTTAGGTACACCAGCAGTTCCAAACAACAGACGATCAAAAGCCATTGTTAGCTCCTTCTCACTTAATTTCAAAAACTAAAGACTTCCACTTAGGCAAATCTTTTAAACATGTCATACAACCCGTACCAAAACCAAAACGCTGGGCCAAAAGATCAAGATCAAGGCCTTCTGGGCAAGTGCTACGTATATCATTCACTGATACACAAAAACACTCGCAAATGAGGACTTCACCGTCCAAGGCAGGCTGAGTCCAGTCCTGCAAAGCATCGAGGGCTTCACTTATATCTAAGTCTTGGTCGCTCTTCATTTAGCACCGCAACAAAAGTCTCTACGTTGAGACAAACTTAAGGTTCAAAATCGTGCGGTTTTATAGCCCCAGTCCGGATAGAAGTCCATGAGAAAGACCCTTGTGTGTAAGAAAGTAATGCGAGTCCTGCAAGAGAAGGTTAAAATACTCTAAGCTAGTTAAAATAGGACCTTTTTTCATGCTAAGTCGTTTCATTTTATTCCTGGGTTTAGTCGCCGTTTGGATGCTGCTCATGCAGTTTTTTCATCCTTTTATAGGGGTGGCCTTGGGCTTAGGTATCACGGCGCTTTGGTTCTGGATCAATCTCTATCCTGACAAATGGCTCCTGCATTATCTTCAAGCTCGAGAAATAATCGAGAACGATCACCCTGAGGCTTATCGCAAGGCCAGCACTCAGGCGCATAAGTTCAAAATGTACCAAATTAAAATCTACAGTTACTCAGGGTTTTTTCAACGTACATTTTCTCTCAGTGCCGGCAACAGGCTAACCTTCGTGGTGGAAAAAGAAATTCTTGAAAAGGCGAGCCCGGAAGAAATAGAAGCCCTCTTCTTCTCCCTGGCCCTCAAGGCCAGCCAGGGGGTCGCACGCCAGCATACCTTGGCCCTTCTTATCACTTCAATCGTTTGGCTCCTTCCCCTGAGCCTTAGCAAGAAAAAGCGGGTAAGGGTTAACTGGTTCATCCAGTATTTCATCGCTCCGATCGATGCCTTCCTCACTCGCATCCTGATGCCTCATTACAAGTGGCAGAATTTCCTAAAGGTATTAAAGTCATACCAGTGGGAAAACTCTAGGCTAGAGGAACTCAGCACTAAGCTCTCCCAGCCCAAGCTTAATCTTTCCATTAGTCGTTATCTGAGCTATCGATTTTTTTCAGCCAACCACAGCTCAAGCCAGCAGATGATTCTCGCGATCGAAGGGGCGACTCACCCCTTTGATCTCATGGGACGTGCGGAGTGAAAGAGAAGTTACTCGAAAAGCTAAAGAAATTAGAGTACTCAAGTCTCTACCCACTTTTTTTTACTGTCGTCTTCATCCTGATTCTCATCCAGTATTCATTTTTTTCACTGGATGCCATTTTCTATGACCTCTGGATTCGTTTCGACTTCATCCCGAAGTCCTCGCAGGAAGTTGTGATTGTCGTCATGGACGAAGAAAGTGATCAGTTCTTGGGGGAAACCTATCCTTATACTTATGCCTCCCACCATCGGCTGATCGAGAAGGTGATAGCCGATGCTCCTAAGGGTATGGGTTACCTGGTACCCTTGGAAGTGGAGCCCGAGTCCGTTGTCGAGCAGCGATACGTCTCAGAGATTAGGCAGCTGGTTCAGAATTTCCAAAGAACACAAAAGGGTTTCTTTCGATTCGGAACCAAGTTCGAAATGATGTTTGGCGAAGTGCTACCAGTAGATGAACTCCGCTCTCTTGGATACTCAACGGCATTCCTCTTCCAAGACACACAGGTCTTTTCGAGGGATGGTGTTATCCGCAGGGCCTCCCTGAATATTTCGGGAGAAGATTCATTTCATCTTTGGATCGCAAATAAATGGCGAGAGTCCCAGGGCCGTGAGAGGAGAGAGGCGAATAGCTTTCTAGGATCGATCTATAACGCTGAAGCGGATGCGACCTTCGCCATGTTTAAGTATCGCCACTCACCGCTAGAAGAAGGGAACTACCAGGTGATTCCCTATCATCGAGTCGTGACTGGAAATTATTCGGAAGGATTTTTTAAAGACAAGTTGGTACTTGTGGGTGCCCGCTATATCTCAAACGGCGACGACTTTGCTCTCACACCTTTTAATAAAGACGAGGCTCGAAGCTCAAAGCTTGCCGTTCACGCCAACATCATCGAAGCGATGGCCAATGGCAGTACCGTGATCCCCGTGCCGGATTTCTTAACTCAAACACTGTCTGTGCTTATCGCGGTCATCCTCTCGTTTTTCATTTCTAAGGTCCAGCCCACCAAAGGGCTACTGATAACGATCACTCTGATGCTTGGAACTTTTGCCTTCGGATACCTTGCCTTCATTGGGTTTGGGTTGTGGTTTAAGTTGTCGCACATGATTCTGGGCATCTTTGTCGTTTACTACATCTGGGTGCCGTTCCGGGCGATCGAAGAGTATCAAACTCGATACGCCATTCAAGAGGAAGCGAAGCTATTAAAGCAGGTTGATAACTTGAAGCAAAACTTCATTTCTCTGATGAGCCACGACCTAAAAACACCGGTGGCGAAGATCGCAGGGATTGCAGACATCCTGAGAATTCAGTATCCGAATGTGCCGCAACAGAAAGAACTACTCGACAACATTGTCCAGGCTACCAAGGAACTCAACAGCTTCATCACCTCCATCCTGGATTTGACAAAGATTGAGAGTCAAAACCTTACACTGCGCAAAGAAAGTAAGGACATCAATAAAGTTATTGAGTCGATCGTTGATAAGCTGCGCTTCGAAGCAGAAGCCCAGGAGATGCACATTGCCCTCGACCTTGCCCCCCTTTATCCCATCCAGGTTGACTCGGTTTTGATGAACCGAGTGATGTCGAATCTGATAGAAAATGCGATTAAGTATGCCGGGAGAAAAAAGAGTATTTCAGTTAAGACTTGGGATGATGCTCAGTGGGTGTACATTGAAATTAAAGATGACGGGGTAGGCATAAAGCCCGACGACATTACTCATATATTTGATAAGTTTTACCGCGTGAAAAATGATTCAACCCATGCGATCAAAGGTTCTGGGCTAGGCCTTTATCTGGTAAAATATTTTATCGAGTTGCATAGTGGGACGATTGCGGCTGAGTCTCAGTTGGGAGTCGGTACAACGTTTACCATTAAATTAAAAAATGAATAGGAGCTTGTATGCATAAGGTTTTGGTTGTCGATGATGATAAAGTCCTCCAGCAATCTGTGAGACAAGCGCTCGAGTACCATCACTTCGTCGTAGATGTTGCTGATAACGGCAAGGAAGCTGTGGGTAAGGTCTATCGTGAGAAATACGATCTTGTGGTGATGGATGTGAACATGCCAGAGATGGACGGCATCCAGGCCCTCACCGAAATCAAAAAGCATGACTCCTCCATGATTGTGCTGATCCTTACGGCTTATTCGAACGTGACAGACGCGGTTAAAGCCGTGAAGGAAGGAGCCTATAACTATCTTGAGAAACCGATCAGCGGTGAAAACCTTGTTGCCCTCATCAAACGAGCACTCAAGGCTCGCTCTTTGGTTGAAACGACAGCCTTCTCAGCTCCGCTAATTTCGCTCGGAGATAATTCAAACTCCAACGATAAGTTTGTCGGTGAATCGAATTCGATGAAAAAAGTTTTCGATGTCATCTCAAAGCTCGCCAAGGTGAATACACCAGTGCTGATCCGGGGTGAATCTGGTACCGGAAAAGAGTTGGTCGCGAAAGCGATTCACTATAATGGCCCTCGCAAAGATGAAAAGTTTGTGACACTTAACTGCGGTGCTGTTCCAGAAAATCTGATCGAAAGTGAGCTCTTTGGGCACGAGAAAGGTGCCTTTACCGGTGCGAGTGAAAGAAAGATTGGAAAATTTCAATTCGCAGATGGGGGGACCCTTTTCCTGGATGAGATCGGCGATATCTCACCGGCGATGCAGGTGAAGCTCCTACGTGTTCTTCAAGAAAAGTGCTTTACACCTGTGGGGTCTAACCGCGAAATTAAAGTCGATGTGCGCATCATCGCAGCCTCCCACAAACCATTCGAAGAAATGATCAAAGAGGGAAGCTTTCGAGAAGACCTTTTTTACCGTCTCAATGTTTTGCCCGTCTATCTTCCTCCGCTTCGTGAGAGAAAGTCGGACATTCCCCACTTGTTGAATCACTACATCCAGTACTTCAACAACATTCATGGTCTTCAGATTAAAGGCATCACACAGGCTGCCATCGACATCTTGACTAACTACGGTTTTCCCGGAAACATCCGTGAACTCAGAAACGTCATCGAACACTGTTTCATCATGGAAGGTGGTGAAATGATCGACGTGTCATCGCTTCCCTCTGTCGTGTTCAAAGATAATACGCAAGTGGATGAAACAGATGACGAGACCTTGATTGATATCCAGGGAATCAAAGACTCGGTGCTGGATACGCCAAGATCTGAAGTCGAGAGCACTGGTCCTGAGGTGCAATTCTCTTTCGGCGTCAGACACGGTGAAGGCGGGAAGCTAGATTTTGCTCTGGCGAAAGATAGCTTCGAGAGAGAGTTTATCGTCCAGGCCCTGAAGCTGAATAAGGGTAAGATTAACCAGACGGCACTCAATGCCAACATTCCGAAGAAGACTCTGCTCAGAAAGATTGAAAAATACGTTATTAACCCGAAGGATTATTACTAGATGGCTCGTTTCTATAAACTTTTAGTGATGGTTTGTTTCCTGATTATCATTGATCAGCTCACTAAGGGCTGGGCGCAATCTGCGCTGCAATTCAAGCCATCAATCTCAGTTCTGGATGGATTCTTCCAGTTCACCTACGTAGAGAATCGGGGAGCCGCCTGGGGCGCGCTTGCAGATGCTCCTAAATGGATCCAGGATCTTGTATTAAGGCTTTTGACATCAGCGTTCACCTGTTGGGTCATTTACATGCTGATCAAGACCATCAAGGGTCCATTTCACATGTCCTTGGCCTACGCGCTGATTGTCGCCGGTGCCATCGGAAATTTGATCGATCGGTTTTTTCTGGGATACGTCATCGACTTCTTGGATTTCTATCACGGGTACTACCACTTCCCTGCGTTTAACGTTGCGGACAGTTGTATCTCCATAGCTGCGGGACTACTCATTTTTGACATGATCATTAATGCGAAGAAAAAAGATCCGGATCAGCTTCAAAAATCTGAGAGCTGATGTATCCAAAACTTTTTGAAGTTTCTGGTTTCATCCTCTATGCTTACCCACTCTTTATCGGACTTTCCTGGGGACTCTCTTTTCGTCTAGGTGAGTCCCGCTACCCAGAAATGCTGGGCTATAAGCGATACTTAGTGTGGTTTGTCGGCGTGTTTATATTTTCATGGGTTGGTGCCAAGCTCCTCTTCGTCTTGACTCAAGACCAGTGGCAAAGCACTGAGCTGATGATGAATTCAAATTTCTGGATGGGTGGAGGTTTTGTTTATCTCGGCGGATTGTTGGGAGGAGCGATTTTTAGCCTCTTGTTTTTATTGGTTCAAAAACTTCCAATTAAGACTTTTGAATTTAGCCTCGTTCCACTTCTCTTGGGACATTCTCTTGGACGGCTCGGGTGTTTCTTGGCAGGTTGCTGTTATGGCACCCCAACAGAATATCCATGGAGTGTTCATCTTCATCAGGCCAATCGTCATCCTGTGCAGCTCTATGAGGCACTACTGCTCTTGATGCTTGCCTGGTTTTTAGAAAAAAAATCACAAGCAAAACTCATTCACTATCTGGCCGGTTATGGGATTCTTCGCTTCTTCCTAGAATATTTTCGTGGTGATGAGATACGCGGAGAGTACTCGCACGTAACGACCTCACAGTGGATTAGCCTAGGCATGATTGGGTTGGCCTTAGCGCTCAAGATCCAAGCTCAAGTCACTAAAAACACTACAAAATAAGCGATTTGGTCAAGCTATGGGGGCTAAATTCCGATAGGAGACAAAACTGTGTCTCAGGAGTGACCCATTGGAAATTAATAAAGCCGAGCCCCGTAAACTGAATTATCGCTTTTACTACAAATGGTATGCCCTTATCTTGGCTGTTCTCTGGATCATAAGTGTCGCCGTCGTAGCGTATCTTTTTCTCCAGCAGGACTCTTCTCCACAAAAAGAGGAGCTCTATAGCTTTGGGTCTTTTGTGGTGCTGCTTCCGGCCCTGTATCTATGGTGGCTCCATCCCAAAATCACCAGGACCATTCAGGTTTTCCCGAACGCGATCAAGATCTCAAACAGTCACTACTCTTGGGACATTGATTACAATCAAATTGAAAAGATTAGCACGCCATTCTTATCCTATATCTGCTTGAAAATGAGAGATGGTCAGACCTGGTGGCTGAGCGCTTCGATTGAGCGAATTGAATACATTTGGGAAGGGTTAGCTAAGGCGTGTCCCGAGCAGATGAATGGCTTTGCGACCTTCGAGGAGTTTCGAATTAAGCTCGTGCAGTATGACCACCACGAAAAGAGAAAGGAATGGTTCTTTCGTCATCGAGTACTCGACTTCATCAACTGGATTGTGCTTCCTTCCGTTGTGATGTTTATCGCTTTCAAAGTTCAAACCTCTGAAGTCTACATCTACTCCAAGCCCTTGTATTTTTTTAGACTCGTTATGTATGCCCTGTTTACAACGATCACAAGTGCGTTCGTTTGGTCCATTATTATGAAGGTTTTTGTCTTTGATAAGCAGGTTGTAGAAAACCTCAAAGATGACATCAAAATTCGCGACGTCTCAAAAGAAGACTTCATCCTTCAGCGCTCAAAGTTTTTGCAGCTCATTACCTGTGCGGCCCTGATGGCGTTAATGATTAAAATGGACCTTAATCTTTTTTCCATCACTAAACTCAAGGCAAGCATTGAGCAGTTTAATCTGCGAGCTGGTCAAACACTCCTGGTCGACACGAGATATAATTGCGTGGAATGTGCACATCCGATTAATGACGGTGACCTGATTCTCTTTGGCAAAGGTTCAGTGGCCCAGGTCCTGGCTTTGCCCGGGGAAGTTATTGCCCAGACTCAAGCCAACTCTCTTGGTCGTAGTATTGCGAGTGATACCATCACGACTGTCCCGCAAGGTCATGTGGCCCTGAAAACAGGTAAGGGTCAGGAGATGGTGATCATTAAAATAAGTGACTTAATCGGTAAGTTGAAAAACAAGTGAGAAAAAACTAAGAGCCTCTTACAATAATTATAGGTTTTGGGATTTATAATTATGGACGGAGGTCTCTATGAAAACGTTACTACTGGCTGCTGCGGCGTTCTTGATGCTCGCATCAAATCATTCAAAAGCTTCGCTGCTGATCGAGCCCCTCATCGGCTATAACTTAACCTCAAAAATCAGTGATGAGAATGGAGGAGGCGGACGTGCTTTCGGTGGTCGACTCGGGTATCAAAACCTTGGACTTCAGTTGGGCGTTGATTACCTCAATAGCACCATGGAAATCGATGACGTCAAAGATTTTGGAGTCAACGATTACGCAGCTTTCGTAGGTTATAAATTCCCCATTCTTCTGCGAGTTTATGCGGGTTACATTTTTTCTTCAGCCGGCGAAGGCACAGTAGCTACTGTTAAGAGAAAATATGAGGACGGTTCAGGACAAAAGTTCGGGGTGAGTTTTACCGGTCTTCCATTCGTGAACATCAACTTTGAATACAGAACTCT
>JAJTIF010000133.1 GCA_021299675.1 Pseudomonadota bacterium
AGAAGGGGTCCGTGAGGCCTTGCTCTATGGCGATGATGGGTTTTAAAAATTCTGGCCGGAAGCGGCTCATGATGGAGAGCTTCTGCACCGGAGTCTTCGCCTTCATGAGATCAATGAAGAATGCTGTCATCTGCTTGTTAAAAAGCAGTGGCATCTGAGACATGCTCTCCGCCCCACCCGCAAAAATAACATTCGAGCGGCCAGAGACGATCTTATCGAATCCTTGGGAGAGAGCTTCCATGCCCGAGGCACAGTTGCGATGAACCGTGTAGCCGGAGGTCTTTTTATCGAGGCCTGCCTCCAGCGCGATCACGCGGCCGACGTTTGGGTACTTGGCCGGAGTGCCGGTGTTACCGATGATGACTTCATCGACTTGATCTTTGGGCAGTCCGAACTTATCGACTATGTGACGGATGAGATAGTGGGCCAGATAGGGAGCGGCGACTTCAGCGAGGTCTGCACCAGATTTTACTTGAGGAGTTCTTTTTCCTTCTACGAGATAGACAGGCTTCATGAGTCAGCACCTTTTTGTTGTGGGGATTCAAAAAGATTTTAACTCGCAAGGCTTTGCTTTCAAAGAAAAAAGGCCCACGAAAAGTGGGCCTTTTGTTTGTTTCTTGTCAGACTCTTTTGACTTAGAACGTTACGACCATACCAGCGAAGATCGAGATCGCGTTGGAGTTGATGATCTCATCACTCAATGTCTGTAGACGTCTCTGGTCTGGAGCATTAAATGGATTTACTCCAGTATTCGCGTCGCCAGCTCCAAACCCTCTTGAATACTGTAGCTCAATGTTCATCCCGATGGATCTGGAGATGCGCAGCTCGGTACCACCCATCAAAAGACCGTTGGCAAAAGTATTTGTTAGCTCTTCGTTACCAAAAGTCTGCCCAAAGCCTGGGTTGAAGAAATTTTGTCCTTGGTCTCGGTACACCAGCGTCATCCGGTTATAGCCCAGACCCGCTCCCAAGTAGGGACGGAATCTCTCGCCACGAGTGAGGAAAAACTTGGCGTAGAAATCTAGCCCAAGGCTTTGGTAGTCGATCTGACGACCGTTACCGAAAGCTGCGAAGTAGCCCCCACTCCAGGGTTGGTTGAAGTTGTTGTTGTTTGCAAAGTCCTGTGTCTCGAAGCGACCGTAGTTCACACCCACGCCCATGCTCAGGCGCTCGTTGATGTTTGATTCAAGCCTCAAGCCACCAGCGAAGGAAGTTTCGAGCCTCTCGGTCTCGCCCTGGAAGTTTGTCACTCCAGCGAAGGGAATAAGCTTAATTTCTTCAAACGCCTTCATGGTGGTCACCGGGGCTGCAGGAGCCACCGCTTCGATCTTGGCCACTGAGGCTTGACCAGTTGAGATGGAGTCTTCGACAACTGGTTCTTTATTCTTCACCCACTTTGAACACTCAGGAGACTTTGACTCCTCGAGCAAGCAGCGAAGCTTCAATTCATTTTCGGCGGTCTTCTTATTAAACTCTTTAATCGCTTTCTGAGATTCAATTTTTTCATCGATATACTGATCTTGGCTATCGAGCAGTTTTTCAGTTTGACCTGAAAGCTTACCCAGCTCCTTGGCTTTTTCTTTATTCAGCTGGGTCATGTTCTTCTGCTTGCCCAGCTCACCTTTAATTTGTTCGAGTTCGCCGTCAGTGACGTTTTGCTCTTTGAGGTATCCATCCACATCAATCTGCTCAGAGTTCAAGACCTGATCCTCAGACTGGGCGTAAACGGATCCAAATGTGAGCCCTGCAAATACCGCGAGGGCCAGGGTCATCTTTTGGGTTTTCATACGAGCCTCCTAAAAAAGAACTTCAAAAAACAAATTTATGCTATGCACAATAATCTTAGCCATTTTCTGAATGCTCTAGTGTAAAACTCAAAGAAACGTGTAAAATTGACACAGTTTTGGCTTTGATCTACCCAAATTTTTCTTTTTCAAGCAGCAACCTCTATGAAATTTCAGACACTTGCCCTTTTTCTCGTTTTACTCTTCCCTCCCCACCTTAAGGCCCAATGGGCCCAAGAAACCAAGTCCCTGCTGGACCAAGGGCTACCCTCTCAAATCAAAAACTACCCCAATGCGCTGATTACCTTCTGGGGTGGCTTCCGCCGTTATCTCCGATGGGCACAAAACCGCGGGGGGATTGTGGAGAAAAAATCTGCTCTGTTTAAAAGCGGAAGTTTCTCTTTCTATTTCTATGCTCACCCCAACCCCCAGGCGCCGCTTTATATCTTTATGCCTGGTATTTATGGACAGCCCCACAAAGGCATCACACAAAACTTCATCGACACGCTCGAGGCCCTTGAGGGCAGTGTGGTGGTGGTTCCCAATCTTCTGGCCCAGGAATACATCCAGGCCAATCCCACCTATACAAAAGATGTCGTCACCAGTGAAGTCGAAGTGATGGAAGAGGTGCTGGATTTTGCACTCGCGAAACTCTCGCCACAAAAAAGAGCTGTGCACCTCATCGCCGAAAGCCTTGGGTCCTCTGTGGCCGTGGCCTGGGTCGCGCAAGACCAGAAAGAGAAAAAGAGAATCACGGATCTTCTGATGCTGTGGCCCCCGATGAATCTCTTCAATGCCATGAAAAACTTCGATGCCCTGATCGACGCCTACCGCGGCTTTGAGTGTACGACCGTAGGGAATCTGCTCACCATCTCCCAGCGTTTTTTATTCACCATCTACCCGGAGAACCTCACTCTCGAAGAACAGCAGTGCATGGGCCAGGTGATGCTGGTGGATGGCTTCCTCAAATCAACACGGAAATCTCTCGCCACCTACCAAGAGACAGATCCCACCCTCGCGACACTTCCGACGCCCACGGGCTTTGAGCATTTTTTTCAACACTACCGCCCTGAAGTCTGGAAGCTTTTAAGCTCCCGCGACCAGCGCCTTGCTCTCTCCCATTGGGTGCGCTCCTTTGCGGCCCATGTGCCGGTCAAGATCATCACAAGTCACAATGACTTTCTGAACAGTGATTTAGATTGGAGAGACTTTGCTCGGGAGACAGGTTTGAAGCTCGATCAAGATATTTTAGTACTCGATTGGGGAGGACACTCCGGCAGTGTGGGCTCGCCGCAGTTTGGGGAAGTTCTTAAAGGGATTTATCGCGCCCCCGGTAGCCGGAAGCGCTTGTAACTGGCATTGACTCCGTCGCTATTGAACACATTCTCATAACCGGCGAGATAGACATTCAGCATGCTATCGGGATTATCAAGCAGGTAATCGTTGAGTTTCCCAAAAAAAGCAATTGCCACCGAGATCATCACGCCCACTAAGAGGATGTACTCCACTGATGACTGCCCTTTCTCGCCCAGTTTGATTTTTTTCTTCATCTCCCAATAATAACCGCACTGGAGGCACTTGCCCAACTAGGCAATCTAGGTGAGATCCCAAAGTATTTCAGTCAGAAAACCTAAGTTCCCAAAACGCTTATTCATCATCGGGCCCCAGTACTCGAAGTCCTTGAGCCGCATCTGATTATCTCGGCGGTAGACCTTCACGTCCCGTGACTCGTGCAGGTAGAGCTGCTGGTTCACGCGCTCGTTTAGCTGAGTTTCCTCGAGCCAAATGTCCCACCCCGCCTGGGGCTGAAAGTTGGCAAAATGAGGCATGATCTGTGGCATGTTGTGGTTGAGAAATGGCTGCGCCAGCTCCATGGCCTCCATGCGATAAAACTGCGCAAGTGCACCGGGCTTGTCTTCCACCAGTACGTGCAAGGTGGTGGAGCGTGGTTGGTCTTCCAGGATCATGACGGGGACGTCAGTGCCGATCAGGTGCGGAGCCGTCATGGTGATGACCTCAGAGCGATTCATCGTCACCAGCTCATGCTGAGCATGACTCCAAGAGGTCTCAAGGCCTCGATAAACTTTTTCTTTAAAGTGACACTCCACCTCCGCGTGCGCCTTGGGGGTCCCATAAAGAAGCAGTCGATCAAAGCTGATCACACCCTCGTAGCTATCCAGCAGAGCTGCTTCAACATGCTCTTCCCAGAACTGCCACGACTGAATGCTGGCCTCTTTATAGTGTCCGCCCACGGATTCGAGCGATCGGATCAGTTCGCGCTCCATCCAACGGATGTCCAACTCGAAAAGTGGGCTGAGAAGTTTGAGCGCGATGAAGGCCGCTTCGTGTTGCGTGAAATTGTATTTGATGGTCTGAGAAGTCGCCGCAAAAAATGCCATCACCAATTGCGGAAGCTCATTGGGCTTTTCACTCTGATAAGGACGGTTCAACTCAGTCACGAGAATTTTCTGAAACTCCTGGAGCCAAGCACACTGGGGGTAAGCAAAAGGCGCACTGGGCTTTTTGCGGACCTCAAAGGATTGAAACCAGGGTATAAAAGTCTTCGCCATCTGCGTGAGGTCATCATCCAGCTGATCCGACTCGATCGCCTTGAGCAGTGTTTCTGTTTGAAACACTTCGAACTTTCGCACGAACTCGCGCAGATTATCTCTCACCGAAGGTCCACTCACCCACTGGTGCTTAGGAGTATACACTCTCACCCGGGCCGGGGTGAGGTAAGAGCTCAGCTCACTCATCGCCGGATGGTCGATCTTTTGACCTAAGAGTTGCAACTGCTGAACTTCGAATTGACTGAGCCAGCGATAGGCCGAGGAGATGGTAGAGATGTTGAGGTCGTCGACCACTAAGACATCCTGCCCTTTTTTTCTGAGGGCGAAGGCATGCAAGAGACCCCACGGGGTCTTTCCTAGAAAAAAAGCGTGATAGCGACTCTTCAACATAAGCGCATGACCTCGTGCAAATTCGACTTGAGAAGTTTAGATTGATTGTCTAGCCACTCCGCCCTCAGGGTCAAGTCAGGAGGAGAAACAATCAAGTCAGCATAGGCCGTGCGAAGACGAGTCTGGTCAAGTATCACCGTGAGGGCCTGAGGAGCCACTGACTGGATGGCCTCGACCTCCGTAGAGCGATGAACCTTGGGCCCGCAGAGTATTTTACACCCAGCCACAAAAGGCTCGAGCACTGAGTGCACTGAGCGCTCGAAGCCACCACCCACATAGGCATGACCCATCACAGAGTAGAGCTCACACAGCACTCCCTTCAAATTCAACACCACGACCTGAGGCCTCGAGCTCGTGGGAATTTCACCATTCCATGTGGAAGTGATCTCTAAGACATCAAAGCCTCGCGCCATCAGCAACTCTTTCCACTGGGGCCCAAGCTTATGGGGCACGAGTGTGAGATGAGTCTTTTTATCCAACAGGTCTCGACGCAGCTTGGGGTCATCCAGGAGACCCAGATCACTCTCCCAGGCACTGCCCATGATCCAGCGGGACTCAAAGGCGTAGTTAGAAAGGAGATTTAAAAACACACTCCAGTGGGGGAAGCGCTCTAAAAGTTGAGTCGCTGCTTCTTGCAGACGAAACTGAATCTGAGGGACACGCATCTCACAGGCCGAGAGCACCTGAATGCCACCCAAGGCATTGAAGAGTTTTTCATCCTCTCGGGTTGCGGGCACGACCCAGTTAAAACTGCCATAGAATAAACGATACCAGCGCCGCCACCAGACATTCTCGAGGCGATGGCGCCGCCGCTTGAAACTCGCCCACACTAGCCCTGAGCTGACTCCGACCACACTGGTGCGGGCCATAAGCGAAGGAAAAAAATCATAACGACATAAGACCAGGCGCGGAGCTGTGAGTGCGCGCACCAGGCTCCAGGGCGTGTGTGTGAGAAGTGGCAAGGGAATCAGGCGCAGCTGGTTTGAATAGTGCTGCTGCAGATTTGTGAGAGTCTTATGCACCGACTCCGAGGCATAGACGAGCTCAACTTTTTTCTCTGCCTTCAGCAGACTCATGATCCAGGGCTTGACCTGCTCGAACTCTCCCTCGCTGGAAACTTCAAAGGACCAGTCACACAGGCCGATGTGAGGCGTGCGCAGAGATTCAAACTGTGCCCGCTTACGTCCCCAGGGCAAAAGCCGCACCGGCCATAGGAGAAAGCAGATGAGAGCATGCAGGAGATCGATCACTTGCCAGATCATAGCAGTCCCTGCAATTCACGCCAGACCTGATCGGGCGTGGTGAGAGTAAGACAAAATTTTTCCGCACGAAAACACTCCCGTGCTCCAGTAGCCGAGCAAGGCCTGCACCACAAATCATGAGAAAGAGACTTTGAGCCCGGCAAATGAGGCGCAAAACCAAAGGCCTCGTGGGTCGGACCGAAGAGAGTCACCACCTTCACTCCACAGGCTTCAGCGATGTGGTTCATGCCCGAATCATTTCCCACCACCGCACGTGCTCCTTGCAGCCAGGCCGCGGATTCGAGGAGTTTCGTTTTTCCCTGTAGGTTTAAGAGGCGCTCATTGTTGATCGTCTTAAAGGCCTCACAGTGCGTGTCCGTGGGTCCTGCGACTATCACCACGTCCAGACTTGTCTCTTGCAAAATCTTCTGGGCCAAAGTCACGTAGCTCGTGACCGGCCAGTGCTTAGAACTGAACGAGGCCACGGGTGCAAGCACCACGTACTCGCGCGGATGCGAAAGCGATGGCAGTGGCGGCGTAAAAGTGAGCGGCAACACTGCTGGAATGGGAGCGTGGAAGAGGCCGTGAAAGTCCTGAGGGATCCGTTGCACCTGAGGCGAGAGCCCTAAAAAATTCCAGCGCCACCATTTTTTTGAAAGCCCTGGCACCTGTAAAATGAGACGTTCAAGACGGCGCTTATCGATCACGAGCCTTGGAATAGAAAATAAAAAAAGCCGCAAAAGAGCGGAACGAGTGGTGGCGTGCACATCGAATAAAAGATCAAAGGAATAATTTTTCTTAAGCCGCCCTGCCAGACTCGCAAGTCCCTCGCCCGCGCGGCGATCATAAGTGATGACTTCTTTAATAGAGTCATGCCCCGCTAGCAGTGGTGCAAATTCTTTGGAGGTCAAAAAATAAATCTCTAGTCCAGCGCCGAAGCGCTCCTTGAGCCATTTGATCGTCGCCGTCTGCAAGACCACATCACCGAGACTAGAAAAACGAATGAGGAGAATCTTCATCGACTCAGAAGCCTCGCCGCTTCTTTGGCAAAGTAAGTAAGAATAATATCAGCGCCGGCGCGCTTGAAGCTCATGAGGCTCTCCATCATCACTTTCTCGCCATCAATCCAGCCTCGCTCACTGGCCGCCTTGACCATCGCGTATTCACCGGACACGTTGTAGACGGCGATGGGAAGAGTGGTCTGAGATTTGAGGCGGTAGACGATATCTAAGTAAGGAAGTCCGGGCTTGACCATGAGAATATCTGCGCCTTCGGCTTCATCGAGGAGCGCCTCGCGGATCGCCTCGGCTCCGTTAGCTGGATTCATCTGGTAAGTCTTCTTATCACCTTTCTTAGGCGCACTCTCCAACGCATCTCTAAAGGGCCCATAAAAGCCTGAGGCGTATTTCGCCGAGTAACTCATGATAAGCGTATTTTTAAACTGACTCTCTTCTAGCGCTTCGCGGATGACACCAATGCGGCCATCCATCATGTCCGAGGGACCTAAAATATCAAAGCCAGCTTTGGCACTCGCCAGACTCTGCTTGATCAATGCTTCGAGGGTTTCATCGTTTAAGATCTCTCCGCTCTTAGGATCGACAATCCCGTCGTGCCCATCACTGGAATAGGGATCCAGCGCAATGTCGCCCATGACGAGCACGTCGGAGAAGCTGTCTTTGATGCTTTTCACGGCACTAAAATTAAGGTTGTTCGGGTTCCAGGCTTCTGAAGCTTGAGGATTTTTCTTACTCTCCTCGATCGCCGGAAAAAGAGCGATGGTCTTGACTCCCAAATCGCGCAGCTCGCGCACTTCTGCTAATAGTGCTTTGGGCCCTAGGCGCGACTGACCGGGCATAGAAGCGATCGGGGTCGATCCTTCTTGTGACTGCAAAAAAAGTGGCGCAATAAAATCACTGGCGCGCAGGTGATTCTCTTGTACCAGCTCCCGGATCATGGGCGAGCTTCTTAAGCGGCGAGGGCGATGAGGGATCATAATTTCTCTCCTAAACTCTTATACACCAAAGCGTACATTTGAATCTGCTTGAGCATGCTGGCCAATCCATTGGAGCGATTCATGGAAAGGTGTTCCGTGATGCCGATCTCTTTTAAAAAATCTGCGGGCGTGTCTAGAATCTCCTGAGGCTTCAGCCCGCTGTAGACTTCTACTAACAAACCCATGATGCCCTTGACTAAAATGGCGTCGGAGTCGGCATGGAAGAAGACTCTCCCCTCTTTAAACTCTGGGTAGAGCCAGACCTGAGACTGACAGCCTTTGACTTTAAATTTTTCCTGTCTCTGCTCTTCTGGATAAAGGGCGAGGTGCTTACCAATCTGGATCAGCTCCTTATAGCGATCTTCCCAGTCTGCTTGAGCCTTAAAGCGACTGACTACTTGAGTAATCCGCTCTGCCACCATCATAGTATCCCCTTAAATTTGAAGCATTATGCCGCTCTCTGAGGCCCTCTGACAAGGAGATGGCGCGACTAGTTATTCAACATAAAGTCCACACCCTCTTTGACCGACAAAGTAGGTAGAGGAAATTCTTATGATTGATCTACCTGCATTGACCGATCCAGAACTCGCTAGCATTGATGAACATTCGCCCGCTCTGTGGATGGTGCGTCTGGACAATAGTGAATACGGCCCCTACTTCGAGGACACGCTTAAGGCCTACGCCCACGAGCACCTGGATCGCTTCACCGACGCAGATGTGTGTGAGCTGCCAGAAGGTGAGTGGCAGATGTATCTGCAATCGAAACTTAAAATCCATCAATCAAAAGTCCACGCCCAACTCCAATCGAGTGAGGATTTACAAACCAACCAACAGTACTACTTCGAGCGGAATAATCTGAAGACGGGTCCCGTGAGTTTCGAAAAGATCAAAGAGATGATTCTCGCCAAAGAGCTCATGCCGACGGACTTGGTGTCTAGCGATGAGTGCCTGACCTGGAGTAAGGTCTATCATTTTGAAGAACTGATGCCCCTCTGTGTGCCCAGCTCCGGTCTGCCTCAAGCCCCGCTCGATTCAACTCTCAACCGCTCCGCCGATGCGGCCCTGACGGCTCTGCTCTCGGATGAGTCCTCACTCGAGGACGGACTGGTGAGCTTAGCGCACTATCAGCAGCAAAAATCAGGCTACAACAATTTAAAACTCTCAGAAGTCGAAATCAAAAAGCCTGCGGAAAGTTTCCAGTGGCCCACGCTTTCAATCCCCGTGAAATACAATCGCTGGGCCATGCCCGCCAGTGTCGCCGCGGGTTGCCTCACCTTGATCGTCTCTGTGTGGTGGATGACGGCGCCAAAAGCGGAGTTTGAAAACGCCGCGATTGTAGTTGAAAGCAGCCCCAGTCAGATTGAATACACCCAGCCCCAAAGAAATCTCCTCAACCAGGGCGCTCCAGCTCCCCGGCTTCGCGTTCAAGGCGGCCGCAATCCGGCCAGCCTGAGAAATATTCCTCGCATCGAGGCGCGCCCCTTCATGGACTCACGCCGCGACCTAGTGGAGTACCACGACGGTGGGGACTACGACCGAGAAGTCCCTGAGCCACGGGAGACCATGGACGCTGTGGATGACCCCACAGGCGCCAGCACTCAGTATGCCCAAGACCAAAGAGACCCTAATGATGGTCGCGACCCCTCATCTGCACCAGACGATGGCTATCGCCTTGCGCCAGTAGGTCAAGATCAACAAGTCATTGAAGAAGTTAGCGACTTTTAGGGCTTCCTCTGCTAGCGTCATTTGAGTGAACCAACCCAGCTCTCTTCATTCATTATTTCATACACCTGAAAAGGGACTCTTCATCAGTTTTGAAGGAGCCGAGGGCTCGGGCAAATCCACACAAATCCAAAAACTCCAAAAGCATTTCGAGTCACTCTCCTTGCCCTGCCTCTTACTGCGGGAACCCGGCGGCACGAGTTTTGGCGAAAAACTGCGCGCAGCCATCTTGTCCCAAGACTCAAAACTTCACCCGATGGCCGAGACCTTTGTCTTTCTGGCCTCACGGGCACAGCTGCTTGAAGAAAAAATTCTTCCTCATCTGGCTCAGGGCGGCGTGGTGCTCCTAGACCGCTACATCGACTCCACCTTGGTCTACCAAGCGCTGGCGCGCCAGGAGAGCATTGAAAAAATTTGGACGCTCCACCAGTTCGCCCCCCTTAATCTTTTGCCCCATCGAACCTTTTACTTAGATATCAGCCTTGAAGTCTCCTTAGAGAGACAAATGAAACGTGGGCAAAACAAAGACTACTTCGAGTCTCAAAGCAATGAATTCCAGGCCCAGCTCTTAAAGGGCTACCGCACGCTAGCCTCGCTCTACCCTGAGCGCATCAAGACCATTCAAGGCACCCAGAGTGTGGAAGACGTTTTCCGTGACATCCTTCAGGAACTACCCAAGCTATGAGAGCAGCCTTCACCCAACTTTTAGCCTCCGCTCGCTCTGAGCGTTTGGGTCACTTCTACATTTTCCAGGCCCGTGGCCTTGAGCCGCAGGAACTCAAACTTGAGACTCTGGCCTTCGTGCGCGAGTACTGGCAGACAATTGAGGGTAAAAAGTCTCCGGCTGACATCCTCAACCATCCCGACTTACTTGTGATTGATCCCCTCGATGAGGAAGGCGAAGCTCGCGACTATTTAGTCGAAGACCTGAAGCCGCTGGTGCAATTTCTCTCCTATCGCCCGATCCAGGTGAAGCGGCGCTTCGTCATCATGAATGATGTGCATGTCCTCGGCACCACGGTCGCCAATCGCCTACTCAAGACGCTCGAAGAGCCGGAAGGGGAAGTCAGTTTTCTCTGGCTCAACCACACCGGTGCGAAACTACTTCCAACCCTTGAATCGCGCGCCCAGATTGTGCTTATGTCAGAAAAAAGTGCTCAGCCCCATCCCATTGAGCTGATGGAAGAGATCAAGTCACTCACCAGTTTACATACATTCTTAGAGCGCTTTAAAGCGCAACCAAGCGCTCAGGAACTTTTGGAATTCTTGCTGCACTTTGAGGCCACTCACGACGGACCAGGCGCATTAAAACAGGAATTATTGGAGATCACACATAACTGGCAGAAAGCACAAATGCTTCACCAACCCACTTCCGTCAGACTGGTGGCCCTGTATGATTATTGCCAAAAAAGATTCTGCACCGAACGTTGACCTTTAGCCCCCTTTAGGTGAGCATATCCCATTGATAAAATTGGATATAACACATGGACTCACACTCATCTGAAAACAGTTCAGAAGATACACATAACGAAACAACTATCGTCACTGAGATCGACACTGACCCCGCGGCTCCTCGGGCCGCTGACGAGATTGATCCTCAGACGCTGAAAGTAGGCGATAAGGTGCGACTCGTTCGTGTGCGCTTTCCTGGATCAAATCGCTCATTTAGTTTTTTCGTTGATAACGACATTTACCGCTACGGCCAAAAAGTCTTGGCCACCAATGACCGTGGGGTCGGCGTAGGTTTCGTGAACTCCTTTCCTTACGAAGTTCCTTTCACCAAAGACATGCTACCGCTGCGAAAAATTCATCGTCACGCCACCGCCGAAGATCAGGCCCACGACCTCGAGGTCTTCCGGGACGAGCGCCGTCTACGAGACATCGCTGATCGTTTGATTGAAAAAAATCAACTCGACATGCAGCTGACTCAGGTCGAAATCACTGGAGCAGGAAAAAAAGCCGTCTTCAGTTTCACGGCTCCCACTCGCGTAGACTTCCGTGGTCTCGTGCACGAGATGGTAGGTGAAATGAAAATGCGTATTGAACTCAGACAAGTGTCGGTGCGTGACCGCGCCGCTGCCGTCGGAGGCCTTGGACCCTGTGGCCGTGAGCTGTGTTGCTCAAGCTTCCTGGCGCGCTACGGAAACGTGGGGATCAAGCTCGCTAAAAATCAAGACCTCTCGCTCAACTCTTCAAAGATCAACGGCGTCTGTGGCCAGCTCAAGTGCTGTCTCACCTACGAAGATGAAGTGTATCAAGAAAAGCGCCGCAAAATTCCGCGGGACAACGCCATCGTTAAAACGAAAGACGGTGTGATCGCCAAGGTCATTCGTCTGCACGTACTGCTCGAGCAGTTTGAAACGATTGACATGAACGGTGTCATGCGCCGTTATGTCTCAGACATGTGGGATGGAATTCCTGAAGAGCGCATCGAGATTCCTAAGTATTTTGAAAACGGTGTAACCGATAACACCGCTACCTTTATTGGTCTCACAGAGTTGCAGGCCAAGAAAGTCCGTGAGCATGAAGAGAGTCTGGCGCAGGCTAAACGGGAAGCCAAAGGCTTCGCCGACAGCGTGTTCGAAAACCTCTTCGGCGAAAAGACACTCGACTGGTCTCTGCCCGAAGTGACGGAGCCAGAAAATCCATTCGCTCGTAAGGTCGCCATTGAAGAGGAAGAAGAAGTCGTCTACATCGCTGATGAAGAAGATCTCCTCGAAGAGGACGACGACGAAGACGATGAGGACGGTGACGACGACGAGGGTGACGAGGACATTGCTCCGGCCATGGAGCGCCCGCGCCCACAAGGCCAACCACAAACTCAGCAGTCAACTCAGCAGTCTTCTCAGCAGAGAAGACCGGACAACCGCCATCAACAGCGTCCCCCGCAAGGATCCTCTGACC
>JAJTIF010000317.1 GCA_021299675.1 Pseudomonadota bacterium
AATTCATCACACGACTGAAGGATGTACAAACCCCCTTCGTCTTCATCTCTGGAGACCGCCACCTGAGCGAGATCATGCAGTTCCCACGCGCTGTGCTTGGTCAGTTGAGCTTCGAGTTTACCACCTCTCCTCTTCACGCCAAAACATACCCGGGCTCCATCGCCGCCCTGGAGAATCCCTGGCGTGTTGTGGGAGTAGACGGCGTGAACAACATGATGTTCTTTGAGACTCAACTGCTTGAGCAGAGCTGGAAGATTAAACCGCGAGCTGTCTCGTCCAAGGGAGAGATCCTCTTTGAGCGAGAACTGAGTTTAACGACGGAAAGATTGAAAGACTTTGAGGCTGACAAGCCGAAGCGGAGAAGATACCGGCGGGCCCGCTGGCGCCGCCGGTAGTTTGGTTTACTTAAAGAGCTTTTTAATTTCTTCTTTATCGCTGGCTTCTACTTCTTTGGTTTTTTGTCCCTGAGGCTCAAGGCCCTTCTTTCTGATCAATACGCGATCGAGGTTACGGTGATAGGCCTTAGAGACCTGCTTAAAGAGTGAATCATCCGTAGTGGCCTGGAGATCTTTGTCGCGGTTCTTGTTGACAGAGTCCAGCATATCTTTCAGCTCACTCTCCTTCATTCCCGTAACTTTAGAAGCATCAGAGAGCTCCTTCGAAGAGTCAGCTTCGCTTCCCGAACCGTATTGGCCAAAGCTAGAGCTGAAGTCGACCGGATTCACGTTTGCACTACCACTGCCAGAAGCTCCAAGGCCTGAGGCTGAGCCGCCGCCAAATGAGCTCTGAGGAGGTGTGCTGGCCACGGCGCCATACTTCTGATCTGTTTCACCTTCTTTCTTGCCAAGGCCTTTGCCTGCAGCACCCAACTGACCCATGGTGCCTCCGATACCAGAATAGAAAGAGCTATCTTTCGGATTAGCTAACCCACCCACTTTTGAGATCGGCGAGTTGGCAGCGGAGAAGAAGCGAGTGGTGGCACCCAAACGACCAGATGTGGTCGCACTCTTTTTCGCCTGAGATTCGAAATTCTTAAAGGCCCGGTTATCAGCCGCCACACGCTCCGAGTGGCGCTTCGCTGCGTTCAGTACCTGGCGCTGGAAGCCGCCGAGGTTTTGAGAGTTCGCACTGCTACCTTTCACGGCTGTGCCTGGAAGAGCTCCACCCTCAGGCAGACCTTCGAACTCTGCACTCAAAGGGAAGCCTAGGGCACGGAAAGATCTGAAGACTTCTGAGCGAATGACGTTTTTCTTCTTGTCGGTCCCCATGCCTACACCGTACTTACCAGCACCGATTTGGTAGTTGGATCTTCTCACCGCCAAGTCATCGGCGTAGCGGTTGTAGGCATCATCGAGCTCGAGACCTTTCTTGATGCAAAGCGTGGTCAAGAGGCGGATGTTGTGCAAGAGCGTGAGGTAGTAAGACTGCAAGTACGCCAGCGGGTAACCAATCCCTGCCTCACCAGACATGTGACGCCAGTTAAAATGCATCTGGTAGACGTAGTCCGCAAAAAGCTCGGCGGTTTTCTCGTCTTCGAATATGTCGCCATAACCTTTAGGGTTGGGGTGCTTGCCATCGTAGTGCTTGGCTCCGCAATCATAGAGGTTTGGATAACGACCATCGGCACTGTCTTTGGAACAGAGGGCGTACTTCTTAACCGACTTTTTATAGTCATCAATTTTTTGTTGATCGTAGACGAAGTTACCCACGAACTGACCATTGTTCTTGTTAATGAACTTGCCCAGGTCTGGGAAGAACTTTAATTTATCCTCTGACTTCGCCGAATAGCTCTTGCCCTGAGCCTCGAGCCACTTACAGCCTTCCCCGAAACCTTTCTGGAGTTCACTCATCCAGCGGGCATCCACGTTCTGGTCACCCTCGTAGAGATCTGGCCAGACGGGATCCATCAGCATGCGTGGGGCCATCATCTCGATCCACTCTTTATACTCTGGTTGCTTGATGATTTTATTATCCGGCATCGGGCGATAGAAACTTTGTGCACACATGGTGCCCTTAAAAGGACCGGAACAGGGGTTCGGGTTAGTGCCACCATAAGACATAGATTTAGCTAAGGTCTCAGCACAACTGCGAGTTTCCTTGAAGCGCAGCGGGAACTGAGACTCGATCCCGAGTTTATTCGAGAACACCGGCCAGTGCAGGATACGGTAGAAGGTCTTACAGTAGAAGAGCTTTAAGAAACCACAGCTCTTCTTTTCAACGAGACGGTCTTCAATCAAGACCGGAGGGAAATCTTTAGCCAGATTATCAATCACCTGGGCAGAGGTTTGGAATCCGCTCCCACCACTAGTGACGATAGCTCCCACAACAAGCACACCCGCAGCAATAAATAAGCCCATCGAAGCCGTCGCCGACAATGCCCCTGCCACAATGATTGGTCCCAAAGCTCCAGCTGTTACAATAACAAGGAGTGCAAGGATCAAAAAGAGTAGAAATTTTAAAGACTTTTTGGTGTATTCTTTGAACTTACTTTCAGAGTGAAAGTAGCCGCGATACCACTTTGTTTTCGTTTTATCTTTCTCATAGAACTCGTAAACAGATTTATTCACTTTCGAACTCTTCATCTGCTGAATACGGTCATTCCAGTATCTGGTTAACTTATCATGATCGCGACTGGCCACAGAGATATCTCTCACCACATCCTGAAGTGTCGTTTCTACTTTCTCCGCATCCAAGAAAGTGTCGATTTGATTACACGAGCGGATACGCAACCAACGCACCAGCACTTCCTCGTGGCTAATTCCTGAGGCACCACCATCGATCCCGTCGATGTCGTCTTTGCCTTTCTCACCCTGAGAGTCCATCTTGGTGAGGTTATCCATGTACATCTTCACGTAGTTTGGAAACTCGAGACCTTCTTTGTATTCTTTGGTGGGAGAATCAGGAAGTTTCAAAGAGTCCTGCATACTTTGCCCATTGGGATCAGGATTTGAAGCAGTGCCGAGAACTTTCGCGTCGGAGCGACAGATCTTATTTTCTGTGGTCCCCGTACACTGGCTGAAGAAGAAAGCTTGCTTATCAGCATCAAACTTCTCAGGGCCGAAGGTATAGATACACTGACACGCCATCACGAGGTCAATGTAGCGGGTCTGATCCAACTGGTGGTTACGGTTATCCCGCAAGTCAGTCATGATGTCTTTGGTTCTCTTATACAAGTTATCTTTGTGAAGAACAAAATCCTTGTTCGGCAAGTGCCATCTATCTTGTGTACCTTTCCCCGAGTAGCTGACCTCGAAGGCGCGCAAGAATAGCTCGGCGTTACGGTTGAGGTTTGGTGAGTCAATCCAATTGTCTTTCGCGGTATTAAAGGTACAGCTCTTGATGTCCGAGCGACCTTTAGGAGTAATGGATGGAATATTATAGCGCTTCACATACTCTTCTTGAGTCATGGTGTAGCCGATGTCTTTGCCAGCTTTTTTCGCTGCCACGTTATCGGAGGTCATCTGTTTGCGCTCTTTATAGATCTTTAAAAGCTCTTCTTTACGTTTAGTTTTGTCGTCGATCTTAAGCGCGAGTTTGATTCTATTCTCAACCATATCCAGCTGCTCTTTGGTGAGAGCATCGTCGTTTTGCCAGGTGCTCTGGATTTCTTTTTTGAGGTTCTGCTTTGGAACTTCTGGTGTGACCTCAGCCAAAGCTGGGGAGATGGTCAGTTGCGTGAGGACCACAAAAATAATATTTTTCATAGATTGGTAGTTTGTTTGAGGTTTAATTTTCTCAAAGTTCATGTCTCTGGGAGCATCCAGCGCTCCTGGATCGTCACCGAAACGGCCACCCGAGCCACCTCCACCTGAAGAGCCGCCGCCGGAAGATCCACCGCCAGAAGATCCACCTCCACTGGTACCACCGCTTGACGGTGTCAGTGGGGCATCACCAGCACCGCCGGCGCGCGGAAGAATGAAAGGTGGAAGATCTGGGATACAGTAGCCGTCGAGGTCTTCGATTAGACCTTTACAACAGAGTTGGTTTTTCTCGGCTTTTGTCCCCTCGGTGACACAGTCTTCACAGATGTAGCGCTGAGTACATTTGCCCGAGGCACAGTTAGCAGAACAGCATTCGGCGTTATTAGTACACACAGCATCTTTAGGTTTGCACTGGACTCCCTCAATGCCTGAGGCCTGCGGCATACACATGCCCTTGAGACAGTGAGGATTCTCAGGTGAGCACTCTTGACCGAGACCTGCAGGCTGGAAACACGCTAAAGCTGGAGAACAAACTCCCTTGGCTTCTTCTGGGTCACGGTTACAAATCTTCGAAGCACACTCGCCATGATCGGCACACTCTTCGTTGGCTTTTTTACCTTGAAGCGTCTTTTCAAGAGAGTTCGAGACTCCTTCTTTCAAACCTTGGCAACATGAACCTCCGGCCAAGAGTTTATTGGCCTGGATACAAGCGGGAGCAGAAGAGCTGAGAGATGAGTAGTTCACAGCGATGTTACAAGCCACATCGCGGGCCTGTAAATTCGCCAAACCACTATCCTCTCGGAAAGTTTTCTCGGCATCAGCACAAGCGGCGATCTGAGTTTTTTTAGAACTCAGCTGAGCTAAACTAATATAACCACCGCGGTAGAGATTATCTGTCATGCCTGACAACTCGGAATTAAAAGTTGCCGGGGGAAAAGCTTCTTTATTGGTCTCTTCATCAATCTTTCGTGACTTCATGTCCGCTAGCATTTGGGGGGCAAGTGCATTCACTGACACGAAAGCATCCGAGCGGGTCATCGCTCCCTCTTCTTGCGCAAAACTTGGACTGGCCAAGAGCGAGAGAGTAAAAAGCAGTGACAAGTATTTTAAATTTAATAACTTCATATACAACCTCTTGATTATTCATTTATGATTATAAGTCCCTAAGGCATGGGGTACAAGCAAAGCCTACTAAGTTTTGGAATTTAGAGGATTTTACTAATCACTTCTGTCAACTATTTGTGGCAACTACTTAAAACCCTTTGGGTCTTAAAGGAAACGCAAGATGAGCACCAGCAACCCCTGGGGTGAGAGCACGGAGTTTTTCTACAAACTCACACCGGATGTGATCGATGAAGTGGTGCGCTCCTTTGGTCTGCGTCCCCTTGGGCGTGTGGTGCAACTCAATAGCCTCGAGAACCGCGTCTACGAGGTGGAAGTTTCAAAATACACCAATGATTTTTTGGGCCCCCAAAATTTAAACGCCGTGGTGATCAAGTTCTATCGTCCGGGTCGCTGGAGTGAAGCCACCATCAAAGAGGAGCATCGCTTTCTCTTTGAGATGCAAGAATACGAGATCCCGCTCATCACTCCCCTGTCCCGTGACGAGCAGAGTGTTTTCACGCATGAAGCCTCGGGACTGATTTACACCGTATTCCCAAAAGTCATGGGACGACTTAAAGATGAACTCAACAAAGACGAAGCCATTCAGATCGGCCGCTTGATCGCTCGCCTCCACAACATCGGTAAACTCTCTTCCTTCCAGTCTCGCGCGCGCTTTAACACCACTGATTGGCTACTCTCAGGTCTGGGTGAGATCGAGGCGAAAGAGTTCATCTCCAATGATCTAAAGAAGAGCTACAGCTATCTGGTGAACCTCATCCACCAGAGCATCACTCCCTATATCGAGCGGCTGCCCGTCCAGCGTATTCACGGTGATTTCCACCGCGGCAACATTCTTTGGGGTGAGCAAGGGGCGTGGATCACGGACCTGGATGACTGTGTGATGGGGCCTCGCGAGCAAGACCTGTGGCTGCTTTTTCCTGGTCAAGACGAGTGGTCGCGGGATCTACAGAAGCACTTCCTATCGGGCTATCATGAAATGAGCCGTGAACCCATTCATGTCACCCCCTTTCTCACCGAGGCCCTGCGCTCGATGCGCATGATCCACTTCAACGCCTGGATTGCCAAGCGTTGGGAAGATCCGATTTTTCAGCACATGTTCACTCTCTTTGCGACCCAGAACTATTGGGAGCAGCAGGTGATCGATCTCAAGCAGCAGGTGGCATTACTGCAAGACCATCTCCACTCTGGCATGGGGCTTGAATAGATCTCTCTCAATAAACACTACAGACAAGAGATTTTGAGGGGGTTAGCTCCTCAGCTTCGTCTAAACTTTGAGCACTTGCTTGAGAGGTTGACATGAAACTGCTGCTTTTATCCCTCGTTCTTACCTTCAGTGCCCAGGCGCAAACCATGGGTGCCATTAAAGCCAAAGAAGAGATGCTCAAGCGCACGCAGGAAATGCGCGTCGCCAGCGACGAGGCCCGACAACTGCTGAGCGATCTGCAGATCGAAGAGGCCTGCCAGAAGGTCAATTTTATCTTTAAAGAAATGCCCAATCACTTAAGCTCCATCATGAGCCGGATGAATATTTTTGAAAAGAAAATCCAGAATCTGAAAGACGAATCACTGAATCTTTTAAAGGACACTCATCGACTCAACAACCGCTGTGAACAGGGTGACTCATTCGAATTTGTGGACCCGACAGCGGCTCGCTCGCTTCTCAAAGATTTTTCTAAGAAAATGAAGAAGCACGAAAAACTCATTAAGAAATCCAGCACCGAGTTTAACAACACCTACTACTACCAGTACGAGTTCTAACTTTCCTGGGTGGGGATCTTGTCCACGAACTTGACTCCCACTTTCCAGGTCTCTTCTTGGGTTCGGATGTTCATGACTTCACCGATCAAGATGGTGTCGAGTTCATCATCCTCTAGGGCCACAACTTCGATGTAATCACCTTTTTGAAACAGATCTTCTTGGCTCACCAAAAAAGAGAGGCCTCCCCGCGAGATATCAAACATCTGATACACGGCGCGAGAATCAGGTTCCCCTGTTTTATACAGACTCACTTTTTTCT
>JAJTIF010000348.1 GCA_021299675.1 Pseudomonadota bacterium
ACCTCGATGGTGCGACTTTCCTGATGGTCGATTGTCGCTATAAAGACCAAACTAAGATTACACTGCATCCGATTGCCACTTTCCGGGCGATCTATTTTGAAAACGGGTCATCCCTCTGCCACTACTTTTTGATAACGTCGAAGCACAATGGCATAAACCCGAATATCCTCCGAAAATATTTTTCAAGCCAAATGGGTCAACAGCTGGTCAACCTGAGCTTTTCCTCGCAGCAATCGAAAGTGAAAAGCCAGTTAGCTAAGCTTCTGGTTCCGAAATGGTTCCAGCGCAGCGAATTCTTACCCGAGAATCTCAGACCGGCCCTGGATATGTTTACCTGGGACGCAAAATCTCTCACCTCTTCCCAGGCCAGTGAACTCACCGACCGCTTTAATTACTTCAAGCAATCGGCGAAGGGGCTTTTCAATAAATATGCCTGTGACCTGGTCAGCTCGCTGGTGAGCTTCGAACAGACGCTCGAGACTTTGGTCTCTAACCTCTCAGATCCTCGTCTTGGGAGTCAGATTAATTTTCGAAATCCCGAGCTACAAAAAGCTCTCTCTGAGCTTCCTTCCTATCCGATCCTGAGACCTGTGCATCCTGACGTTTATGTCGAATTTTTGGATGATGTGCAAAGCGAGGACCTCAACAGTGTCCTGACCCGAGTGGACCTGAAGAGCCAAGTGGATGGCGAGCTTCGCCTTTGGAGCCTCGAGTTCTCTAATAGTCAACGCGTGATCTGCCGTCTCCACTCCGATGAAGGCATGCTACTTTTCGCACAATTCATCGCCCAGTTCGCCATCGGTCGCTCGATCGGTCAACTCATCAAGGCCCTTAGACTTCCAAGCCTCACAGACATGCAACGTGTGGTTGGCCAAGCCAAGAACAAACAATCAGTCTTCAATGAACTTCTCATGTTCACCTCAAACTACCTCGAGGAATGCTTCCGGACCCAGTTTTTGACGGAGAGCCCTTGAGAGTTGTCATCCAACGAGCGGATTCTGCTAGAGTGACAGTGGATGATGAGGTAACCGGTGAAATAAAGAAAGGCCTCGTCCTCTTGGTGTGCTTTGAGCAGGGAGACAACCGCGAACTTATCCCAAAAGCCTGCGAGAAAATCTCTAAACTTCGCTGCTTCAATGATGAAGCCGGAAAAATGAATCTCAACATTCAGCAAGTGCAAGGTGAAATCCTATCTGTGTCTCAGTTCACCTTGAGTTGGGATGGCTCGGGCGGACACCGGCCGAGCTTTGAAAGATCGCTGCATCCAGGAGAAGCGCGCATGCTCTGGCTCGACTTTAATCGAACCCTACGCGCACAGGGAATCAATGTTCATGAGGGAAGATTTGGGTGTGAGATGAAGGTGCAGATCACCAATGACGGGCCCGTCACCTTCATCATGAATTTTTAGTTAAAAGTGACTTCGCTAAGTCGCTGCTGGAGATCACGCTTCTTGCCTTTGACCACATTCACCAGCGTTCGATTCGGGTTTGCATTCAAACCAATCACCACTTCAGCTCCGATGATGGCGCCATCGTTTCCGAGGCGGTTCTTCACTTGCGCCTCGAGCCCGTGATCGCGGATCAAATCCATGGCGATCAGTACATTCACATCCACGCCTTCCATACTTGAAGTGGTGTCAGCGATGTAATTGAGTTCGTGCACATTGAAACAGAGATTCGTCGCCTGGAGCTTTACTTCGTATCTATCTGCTGACCTGACTCCATTAAGCTTCAAGTCGCCGAACACCAATCGTTGGCCAAAGGCCTGGATCACCTGAGCCAGAACTTCCGGGTCAACGCTGACTTCTCCGTCCTGCACTTCCATGCTGGCCTTGAGGCGCAGCGCTTGATTCGTGAGGAGTTTGCGGATATCCACTGTACTCTCTTCTGGTTTCACCATCTGAGCGACTTCGATTTGTGTCGTTTCAATCACCGCTGCTGCGGGCTCGGCTGCTTTCTGCTCCTTCACTCGCTGAGGCAGGGGCTGAAAACTCATCTGCTCTAGAACAGTGGTGTGGTAGTCGTTGAAGACTTGTGCTGTCACTGGCATCCCTTGGCCGGTCAATGCTTTTTGTACCAACTGGTCAACCATCGCAGCAGCTCTTGCGCTGCCGGTATTGAGCAGAGAGAGGGCTTTGTGCTCCATCTCTCTTCTGTGTCTCAGGAGTGCAAGCTCTTTGAGGCCGAAAATAAAGAGTGAGCCCATGAACATCATGAAAGCTGCAGCAACAAGGAGCTCGTCGCGCAGACGAGCCTCGCGGTATTGGCCATGCACACTATCAAGCTGATCTATGAGATCGAGTTTGAGTTGCTCGATCTTCATGAATTTTTCGTTGATGGCATTCATCGGAATCTCGACACCACCGGCTTGAGCTCCTACGACCTTCACCACTTTTTCGTGGAACCAATGCACCTCACTGAGGAGCTCGTTGAAGTACACGCTCGCCTTGGGAAGGGTGCTCATGTCTACACCAGCTGCCTTCGATCCTTCCTTCAGGCACTCATCCGTTAGCGCCATGAAGTCACGCTTAAGATAGGGACCGTTAAAGTCTTTGATCATGGCCGCAGTGAAAGTTTGATTCACTCGAGAAAAACAGGTGCTCATACCCGTTTGGACCCTCGCGAGTTTCTCTGACATCGATACGTTTGATTGGAACTCCCAGAATCCGATGACTGTGAGAGCGAGAGAAAAACCGCAGAAAAGAAGAATCTTTTCGAGAGCGATGGTCTGTAATTTTTTCATATTTTCTTCCTTAAAAACACTCTGGATTTCATTCATTGAATCCGCCCTTATTCTCTCAATGACGTCCTCATCGCGTCAAGGCGGGCAAAACCTGTCTTTCTTACTCGGATAGCCTTTGTTTCAGTAGCTTAGACTGAAAGACCGACTAGACTGATTGCCCTATCCTGACAAGTATTGGTAAAATCCTCTCTGTTGGAGGATCCGTGCAAAAAGACCAGGTTACCATCACCATTAACACTCGCCTCGCATTCGTCGCCGCACTTTTGCTGTTGGTCCATGGTCTTGCCTTATTTTTCAAACTCACCTGGCTCCCCGACCCCGCTCAAGAAGATAGAGTTGAAGACAGGGTTCTCAACATCCGCGAGATCCGCACACTGGGTGAGAAAACCTCGAAACTCAAAGACCGAGTCCTCGTGACCAAAGACGCCGCCAAGAAGCCGCTGCAGGATCCTTTCGCCGCCGCCGCCCAGATGAACGAGCCGGTGAAACCCAAACAAAAATCAGAGCCAAAAAAATTAGCACAAGAAACCATTCAGAAAAATCCCTATCGTCCCCAGGCTCCGGCAACGGCCCTAGAAAAACTCATGACGAAAGTAGAACCGGTCACACAAATCGCTTCGCGCACTCAAGGCGGAGGGGCTCAGCTCGGCGGCTCTCCCACGCTCACCAAGAGTCTCATGAACATGCAGGTAGAAACTCCCGAAGGAGTTTCCATGGATGAGCTCAACAAGTTCGAACTCATGTTCTATGGCTTTCAAAAACGCATGATGGAGAAATATTTTTCATCGATTGTGCTGAACGTGCGCAACTACGAAAAGCGCTACTCCCTTCAGACGTTGATCCCGGAAGGTCAGCACACCATGACGGGGCGAGTGACCTTTGACTCTGAAGGAAACATTAAGCAGATTCAGATGGTGCGATGGACCCAAGCGGATAAACTACAGGCCATGTTCGAAGACATTCTCAAGTCTATGCAGACCCTTCCCAACCCGCCGAAGATGCTGCGGAATAAGGACGGTGAATTTGTGGTGTTTTACACGTTCTTGATTGATAACACTTAGAGCTTTTCTTTTACCCAACTTGAAAACTTCTCGATCACATTGCTTGATTCTGTATGAAACAGATTGTCGATGACTTCTTTGAGTTCACCTTCCATCTGGGTTTGTGCCTCAGTGGAGAATTGAAAATGCGGGATGCTATTCTTGAGGTTGTTGTATTCGGCTTGCTTGAGTTTGAAGTACTCCGCGAACTCGCGGTTTGTTCCGACGAATGATTCCAGCTCCGTGCGCTCTCTCTCTGTCAGTGTACCATCAAAATAAGCTGGGATTTTTCGAGCAAAGTGGTCGCGGTTCATCATCCTTGCAACTCCTGAGAGCGCTTGAGTCCTCCGGTGAGGATGAAGCGCGAATTGTGGACCTTCTCGATGACTTCAAATTTTTTCAAACCAAGCGTCGACTCGATCTCAGATATGTTCCAACCCTGATCGTACTTAAGCCAGGCGACAACCCGGGTACTGGCATCAAGGTGATAGAATTCACGATGCTCAACACCCTCGTAACGGATTTGCAGCTGAGTGGCCCTTCTCATGCCTAAGTGGACCATGACCTTAATCCAACTCTTGAGCATCAGGCGGCGCAGATGAAGCTGATCCTTCTTATCCGACTCATCCCAGTCACGGTCCAGCCACAGAGACTTCTCTTTCAGAAGACACTGGGTGAAGGAATCGACAATAAGCTGCTGGGCCTGAAGGTCATCAGGCAGGAGACTCATGGCCAGTGAGTGGCATTTGGGAAGGAGGGGCTGAATAAGAGTAAAAAGATCTTTCTTTCGCACGGACTCAATCATAACAACACCCTCTCGGAGAGGTAAAGGGTAGAATTTACGTCCAATCACTCATGTTTTCAAAGGCTTACCCTTTTATTCCCAATGAACGGTCAAGTTTTATACCGGGGCTCCGATAAGTAAGATGTATTGGGCCCAAAAAAGTGGTCCACAACTTTGAAAGGTCAATTTATGAAACGACTTAAATTTCGCTGCACCTTCATCATGCTCCTGCTGGCATCCGTCACAGCTTGCACAGAAAAAGTTGTCAAAGATTCGAGCTCTCAAACCAGCAATCCGATCACCACCACAGGGGGAACAACTGGTGGATCCACCGCTGGCACCACAACTGGAACAACCACAGGTGGCTCAACCACTGGGACTACGACAGGTGGCACAACGGGTGGAACACCCGCCAACGTGTTTAAGTTCAACGTTCTTCTCTCGGGTAGACCCTATGTAGACCAATCACCCTACTGGTACCCAGGTTTTTACCCCTCGGATTACTCATCTTCAACTCACGGTGGAGACTTTCTGCAGATCAGCTCAGGTAACATCAACGTGTTTAAGTCTGACTTCCGCTTTAAGGCCCGGGTGAAGGTGCTCTCGGAGCCACCGATCACCGGCGGTGTTCAGACATGTTTTCTGCGTACGAGTGGATCAAACAATTCAACCACCTTTCCCTACACAAAGCTTCGCCTCGAAGTAGCTATTAGAGATATCCTCTTCAACGCTGGAACGAACACCTACAGCATCGGCAGTCGCTACGCTTCGAAGAATCTAGATAGCGTCTCGGTGAACAGTTACTCTTCAGTGCTCGACTGGTCGAAGAACCAATTCCCCACTCGCTCACCTGCGACCGGTAACGACAACGTCAGCGCGGGTCCCTTGATGTCAGGAATTGTGGGGCACGTGGTGGAAGTTCATAATGTGATGTCGGACACAGAGCACGTCCAGAACGGTGGGACGACGGTGTTTAAGTATCATCCCAATACACGTTGCTGGAAGCTCGAGCTGGAACTGGCGACAGATCTCACGCAAGACTTCTAAATCAAATTTAAAATATCTAGTGCTAGATTTTTCTGGTGAGCATGACTAACCTCCACCAGAAGACCTGGGCAGGTGATGTTCACTTCCGTGGGTATCTCACCAAGAATATCAAAAGCAACCCAGTCCACACCACTCTGCGAGAGCTCGCGGCAGATGGCTTCGCACTTCTGCTTCACACTGAGGGTCAGCTCGATCTTCTCAAAGGCAGCCCCCTGGGCGATGTTCGATAGGAACTCTCCGGTCTTAGGCTTTTTAAGGATGCTTCCAATGTGGTGACCACCGTAATAGATGGCACGAATCTCACCGCGGTAAACCTCGGGCATAAAAGATTGAACCACGATAGGCCCACCCAATTCACGCGCCTTGGTTTTGAAACGCTGATCCAACTCGGAAGATGACAGCTCCCACTTCTCTACGCCGATACCAGAATAGAGGTCTAGGGGCTTCATGATGATTTCTTTCACACCCTGTGCGCTTAGCGTTTTTTTAAAGGCGCTAAAACCATCAAAGTCCTCTCCCACCCAACTCGGTACACTACCGGTCTGCTGGTATGCGAGGAGCTTTTCATTAAACTGCATGATCCCGCGTGGACGGTTAATCACTCTCACCCCTTGCCGCTCCCATTGATCCAGTAGCCATAAGTAGCGCAGATAGCGCCCATCAAAGGGAGGATCCAGCCGCATGTGCAGAACATCCCCACTCTGGGGCGAAAGCATGCTCGCTTGAGTGAGTGAAAAATCTTTTAGGTAGAATCCATCCATCTGCCCCTGGAAACGCGAGGCCTTCACGGCCAGAGCTCCGTTCGACCAGTTGAGATCCTTCTCAAAGACTAGGTGGCAGTCGTGTCCCTGTGCCTGCGCGGTGAGCGCGAGCATGAGACTCGAGTCCTTTTTGAGGTTAAGCTTTTCGAGCGGATCGATGTAGAAGATGTGTCTCATGGCTAGAGCTTTGTCTCAAGAAATTCCATGAATGACTTTCCTTTCTCATCCTTGCTCCATTCTTTCTGCCACACTTTCAACTGCGCATAGAAGAGCTTTGCGTCCATATCTTTAATGAGCTTATCAAGAAAATTCTGTGAAGACTGATAGGTCAAGAGAGCCGCCAAGCGTGCTTGGTTCCACTCCTCTGGCTTATCAGCACAATCTTCGCCGGTGAGCTTCTGTTGGACACAGAAATCTTTCACCACGGGAATCAAAAGTTCCTCCACCACTGTATTGACGATCTTCTTTGCTTCAGAAGCACCCAGTGAAGGGCGCTTCTTTGCAAACTCCGACTCCACTCCGTTGGCGATAGAGACCAGCTGTTGGTCGAAGCGGCGGTGGGCCTCCTGCTCCTTGCGGTAGACCGCAAGTTTCGGGTTCTCTTTAAAGTACTCCTCCAATAAACGGTCTGCCATGAAGCTGGCGAGGTTTTCATTAAACTCCACGTTATCCTTCACAAAAAACAGTGTGTGAAAAAGTTCGTGGAACACGAGCTCCACAAGCTCCACTTCATCGTACTCAAAAAAGGAAGACAGGATTCGGTCCTCGAAGTAGCCCAAGGTGGAGTAGGCGTAGACCGGACGGATGTAAGTCACGAGCTTTTCTTTGCGCAAGCCTTGCTCAAAACTCTCTGCATCTTTCTTTGAGAAGAATCCGATATAAGGAAAAGAGCCCATGAAAGGAAATGAGTGTTCGTGCGCCTTGATCTCATCGTGTTTTGAGGCAATTACTAGCCAAGAAACGGCAGGCTCATCTAGGAAAATAGTTTTGGAATAGATCCCTGAATCCAGGTGATCGAAATAAGTGAGGAAGAATTTTTTTGCGTCCACAATGATCTTGATTTTATCTTTGTGTTCCTGTGAGATGCGAGGATCGGCCAACACTTTCTCATTGGCCTCACCGCTGGTTTGTATCTTCAGCTGTCCAATCGTCTGCTTAAAGAGATAGCGAGGCATAGTACAGCCCGCCAAGAGAAAAAGAAGTGGAGCGATTTTTAAAATATCCATGAAATCCCTGCTGTCAGTTGTGTATTGTCAGACATTTTTTGTGTATCGCATTTAGGCATGATGGAACGAAAACTACTCATGATGCCAAAAAATTGAGTAATCTTAAATCTTAAGGATCCTCCCACGAAACAGCTATCTTGATCGTTGCTCTCTTCTTCTAATACATAACTCGTCGTTGTCGTGCCGTCGTTGACCACATATCGAGTCTTCCCTTGTAGGATCTGTTTGGCGTAGCCGAAGGTGATCGCGGGAACGATGCTGGCTTGTGTAGAGGCAAGGTTCTGTTTGATCCCCACGGATAAGGTATCTGTTAGGACTTCGTTGCGAGAACTCACCACCACATCCGAACCGCCCAGACTAACAGGATCATTTTCAGTGATGAGTGATCGCTGCCGCTGTCCCATCAATTCAAGTGCCGTCTTGGGCCACATGAACCAAGCCCAACCCACAGAATAGGTTTGTGATAAATTCGAAGAGGTATTCGTGGCTCCATAGAGCTGGCGGTTCTGCCAAACATTGGCCGAAAGATCCACGTAGCCCGCAAACCCTAAGCATGGAAAAAACAAGACAATCAATAACCCTTTCATCTCCAGTAGTATAACCCTAAACCCTGTCAGTGGAATCAGATAAAAGATAGCGGCAGAGTAAATCGCTCAACTCCCTTTTTAACTCCTGCTTGAGATCCGACGACTTCTCTCTCACCACCGTCCAGCCCGCCGCTCGCACCACCTGGATGGAGAGCAGCAGCGCCACTTCCACATTCTGGGGTCTGAGATTAATTCCCCGTTCTTTGGTTTTTTGAATGATCTTAGGAATGATTCGCTCTTCTGCTTTTTTAAAACGGCGGTCGCTCATGAGTGTGGGAGCGCGTTCGAGAACGTAGAGCGTGGCTTTCCCCTGTCGCATGAGAGAATCTAGTGACTCGTCCACCAAGGTCTCGATGACTTTTCTTGGATCATCCTCGACGTCTAGGATGCTGAGAGACTTTTCCACTGAGGCATCCAGCACCCGCAGAAATAACTCCAGCATGATCGAGTCTTTATTCTTAAAGTACTGATAGAGGGATCCGATGCTCACCCCTGCTACTTGAGCAATTGAGTTTGTATTAAACCCATCCGGTCCTTCTTTTCCTAGAATGCGAGTAGCTGCTGTCAAAATGACCTCAAAGGTCTCTTTCGAACGACGCTGGAGTGGGCCCTTGCTCTTGATTTTACTGAGCTTTTTCTCTGCCATAAACACCTCTGTCGCAAACGCGAGTCTGAAAAATGAGCAAATGCTCATATTATTTATTGCTAATAGAAGGAGATGTCTATGGCCACCGCACTCACCTACCTGACCGCAGCCCTCGCCGGAATCTTTACTTGGAGCCTAGCAGAGTATGTCCTCCATCGCTTTCTAGGGCATGAGTTCAACACTAAGGTGCGCTTTAAAAAAGAACATCTGAAGCACCACTTCTTAGAAAACTACTTTGCTCCCACGAGAGTCAAAGCATTGATAGCGACCATCGTCGTCTCTGTGACCTGGGCAGCGATCACCCCGCTGCTCGGATTTAAACTGGCCTGTGTCTACAGCATAAGCTTCACAGGATTCTATCTCTACTATGAGTACTTGCACCGAAGCCTGCATGTGCGTCCGGCAAAAACGAAGTGGGGAGTTTTCCTGCGAGAGCACCATCTGCACCACCACCAACGAGGCATAAAGGCCAATTATGGAGTGACGAGCCACCTGTGGGATTTAATCTTCAGGACCTACCAGTCACCGAGTGGTGCCGGAAGAGCGGGTAGCAACGAAGGCCCCGACAGCAAGCATGATGAGGGTCACGGGCAATTTAACAAAGATCGACGGTCGATCGCCTGACCAGATCACCGCAAGGCTCACTGTGAGCATGGAGCAACACATGATCTTGGCCTTGGTTCTAATTACTCTACGCTGGTTCCAGTCTACGACCGCTTCTCCGAAGATAGGCATCGCCAGTAGCCAAGAGTGGAAGCGCGGAGAGCTGCGAGAAAAAAAGAATGCTGCTAAAAGCAGAAAGGGCG
>JAJTIF010000294.1 GCA_021299675.1 Pseudomonadota bacterium
AATCAATAATAGGATTGTTCCAACATAATCTAAAAAAATTAAGCCAAAAAATGAAAAATCTCGCATCATTTTTTGGGTTTTCGTTTTTGCTTTTTTTTTCTAAGTCCCCAACCGACCGTTTCGGGACCGAAACGGTGGGAAGAAATGGTTGAAAAAAAAGTTGGAAGAACCAGGAATCGATCCCTGGACTGTGGGGATGGGAGGCAGGTGTGTTGCCGTGTGTACCACGTGGGCTATGTGAGATAAGGAGAAGAACAAGACAAACTGACTTCTGCACTTATTTTCCGACTTTGCTGTCAGGATGAGATCATTTGTCTAGGGAGGAAATGAGGAATTGATCTTCGAGATCAACTTCCGTGGCTGTCATTTAAACTCAAGCCTGCGATTGGGGTGACCTAAAAAAAAGAATTAAAGGGGGTCTCCATCTCCCTCTCCTTCCTCAGAGGAGCAACCTTGATCTTCTGACGACTCTTCAGAATCTTCACCTTTTTCCTTTTCCTTTCCATCAGTCTTTCTTATTTCTTCGTCCTTGCTTTCTTCGCCATCCTCATCTTCATCGCCCTCATTGCCCTTCACCCACCATTCTAGCAATTTCTCACAATGAGAGCCATTTCAAGGATTCATCACTGTAATGTACTGCCTGGCTGTGTTGTGTTAGTGACCGTTAACTTAAGTTCCTACGTTAACCACTGAAGAGAATAGACTGCACCTTCCTCCATCAGCTTCTCTCCTTGCTCCATTCCATTTGCTCCTGGCTTCCTTCGTATTGAAACGCTATAGCAAGACTAGCTGAGACAAGAATGTAACGGTCATTTGGACCTTTTCGGTCCCGAAACAGTCCCAGCACGTGACCTCACAAATAAGCGTACCTAATGAGGCGTACACCAAACGAGTGGTAGCAGGTACAAGAAGCTGATTTTACAACAGGGAACAAATAACCCTCAGACTGTCAATGAAAGGAACTCAATCTTTCTAGAAATTAATGTATAGCACGTGACAAGGTTTCAATCTTCCGGACTACTTCCTCAAGGGCCATATCTAATTCTTGCGCAACACGCAACATTTGATCTTCAGACAATTCCAGAAAACTTTCCACCAAATTTCCATCAATGAAACCTTTGGCAGGAGCCACTTTTCTTTCATTAGAGAAGGACCTCCACCTGAAGATTGATGTGAGCGGCTTAAACTGAAAAGTCTTACTCAGCATGAGAAAGACCACCAACACCATGGATCACTTTTAACAGAATTTCAGATAACTTATCGCAAAATAGGAATAAATCTTCCGGCAGCGTGGTGATAACGCCAATAACACCATTTACAGTTCCAAAAAGGATTGTCGGCAAGTCAAGTCCGTCCCCTTCTCCCTCGGGCATCTTCATCACTAAGGAACCTAGTGGGATTAGTCCTATCCCCATCCTTCGTGTTGCCTCCTCAGTTGTCCTGTTATTCTTTTTCATTCTTTTCCCTTGGACCAGCCATACCTTCTCTGAATCTGTTAACGAACTCTCCAAGGTGGTACTCTCCCGTAACAAGTAACCTCTGTCTCTCCTCCTCATCTAGCTCCTCCGTATTCTTTGCAACGGTGAATAAATTGTAGCTATTTTCGGCTCCGAGAAAGTGATCGTCATCCAACATCGACACTGCTGTCATCCAATTTCGGTTATAGTCACGTGCTACTTCCTAAAAAGAGTAAGTCATTGGTTCGGTCAGACCACCCCAAAAAGGAAACGTACACGAATAACACTCTCTACGGGTGAATAAGAAAGTAGAGAAACGGATTTCATCATATCTCCAACCAAAATAAAATCACCCTTTGTGTCCAAATAAAGCGCCAAAATATGTCCAAAATGTTCACACTCCGTAGATAATTCCCAAATTCCGTCTTCCACTTCGGTCCATTTCAGGAGTTGCACCTATCATTTTGGCAAGGGCCGCAAAAAAAAAAAAAAAAAAAAAATGACGCCCGAGTTGTAGACATGTGACAAAGAATACCTTTGAGTTGACACCGGCCAATATTTTTCCGTTAAAATCACAAATACAATAAACAGCACCTCTTACGGTCGTCTCTGCCTCCAACCGGAGTTTGTTTTCCGTAACAGAAAAGACGAGTATCCTCCCCTTCGTCGGTTCATCCTCCGAAGGCAGGGCGAGGGCAGTACCGACTACAAAATAGTACTTGTCGAGGGAGGGAGGAGGGGCCGTCAGGCTCGTTGTCATGGTAGTAGAAGAGGAGGAAAGGTCCTTAGGTTTGAAAGAGGTAGTCATAACGGAACAAGGCTCTTCGTAGGGTTGTAGGAGGTAGCTGTCCATCACTGCGAGAATTAGTCATAGAGTACTAGAAGGTACATAGAGGGTACAGAGGGTACACAGAGGGTACACAGAGGGTACACAGGAAAAAGTGAGAGTAGAAAAGAAAGGCAGGAGGAGGTAAAGGAGAGAGGTGGATACCTTCATAAGTCTGATCGTTGATCAACTTGACCCAATGAGATTCCTTTTCTCCACCGTTCGCATCAATCTCCACCTTCGTTGTGGTCAGGCAGTACGCCTTTAATGAGGCTTGATGTTGAATCCTGTCTATCTTTAGATGAGAAAGAATCAAATTAGACCTTCTGGGCATCTCCCCAAGGGGCACGGACTGTATATGAAGTTTTTGGATCTCTTCGATGGAGCCTATCGTCAACGAGCTTCCAGGTAGCAAGAGCGAGACTGTCTGGGAAGCTTGGGCAATTAAAATCGCACATGTAGCTCACTTCCTAAGGCGCAGTTAGAATCTTACGAAGACAGAGTAGAATAAGAAGGAACGAAAGAGGCTCGGGTTCTCACCTTCAAGTTGACGTTGGAATAGAGAAGCTTATTTTTTGAAGAGTGGTAAATAACCGTCGGACGATCGGAGCACGCGAAAATATTTTGTTGTCCTTTTAAGGAAAAGGGAGTTAGGGTCACGGGTTGAGTACCCATGGAAACTTGTTTCCTGCCTTGCAATTCTCCAGAGCTCTATAAAGCGTTAAAATATTGCTTTTTTTTGGAGGTTAAACATACCAAA
>JAJTIF010000192.1 GCA_021299675.1 Pseudomonadota bacterium
CAGTGACATCATGATGGTGCTGGATCAGTGTATCGAGTCCGATGCTAACCATCGCGACGCCAAGGCGGCGATGGATCTTACACACCGTTGGGCCAAACGCCCGCTTCTGGCGAGAGGAGATTCTCAGCAATCCATGTTCGGGATCGTGCAAGGGGCCTGCCACAAAGACCTCAGGCAGCAGAGTGCGGATACACTGATTAATCTGCGCGTGAATGGACAAGGCTTTGATGGGCTGGCGATCGGAGGCCTGGCCGTCGGAGAAACGAAATCTGAACGGGAAGACTTCACGGCGATCGCCACGGAGATGCTGCCCGAAAATCTGCCTCGGTATCTCATGGGTGTGGGCACCCCGATTGATATCCTCGAAGCGGTTCACCGGGGCGTGGACATGTTCGATTGCATCATCCCCAATCAGTACGGCCAGCGCGGAGTCGCCTTCACGAGCCTTGGCAATCTTCAGCTCAGACGGAGCGTTTATAAATTCTCCGAGGAGAAACTAGACCCCCAGTGCCCTTGCCTCACCTGCACCCATTACTCCAAGGCTTATCTACATCATCTGATGAAAACCGATGAGCCTTTGGGCTGGCATTTACTGGCGCTTCATAACACCACCTTCTACCATACCCTCATGCGAGAAATGCGTGAGAGTATCCTGAACGATACCTTCCTAGATTTTTACAACAAAAAAAGAGTGGAGCTGGTGCAACACGATCCAGAACATCCACCGGTGCCGATGAAGACTCCACGCACGCCGCTGAAACTCAAGCGCCTCGCTTTGGGTGACTATGAAGTGTTTGACTCGGGCAAAGGTTTTTCGAGCATCAAACAGAAAAGCTCCGGCGAGATTATGCACTCGGTGAATCCACCGCAAGAAGAAGCACGCAACCTCTATCTCAATCCTTCAAAAATCCACGAGCGCCTGAAAACACAAAACGAAATTATTATCTGGGACGTGGGCCTGGGTGCCGCTCATAATGCCATGGCCGTGATCCAGGAGTTTAAAGACCAGGAGATATCTGGAAAAATCAAAATCATCAGTTTTGAAAATGACACGGATCCCTTGAAACTGGCTCTCAAAAACGCCCCCCTCTTTGCACATTTGCATCACGCGGCTCCGCACGAGCTGTTAAAAAACAATCAGTGGGTCTCGCCTGCGGGACAAATCGAGTGGCAGTTGATCCAAGGGGATTTTGCCACGACCTACACGACGGCCGGCAAGCCTCATGTAATCTTCTATGACCCTTTCTCCCTGCACACAAACGTGGAGCTCTGGAGCGAAGAGGCCTTTGAGAAACTCTTAAACTTCTGCCGTGCGAATGAAGTGCAGCTGCTCAACTACTCGGCTTCCACTGCCGTGCGAGCGACACTGCTCTCGGCGGGTTGGTGTGTGGGCTATGGCCCTGCCACCGGACCCAAGAGCACCACCACAGTGGCTTTCACCAGCCAAAAACTCGCCGATCAGCTTAAGATCCCTCTTCTGGGGAGTGAGTGGCTTACTCGCTGGGAGAAAAGTGATGCGAAAACAGCGCGCGGTTTGAGTCAGCGGGAGGCGAGTGACTTTGAAGCGCGGATCCGCGGGCATGAGCAGTTTCGTGCAAGATAAAAGTACTATAATTTTAAATCAGAGGCTTTTGAGATTTGTTTTAACCAATTCAAAACAGTCATCGAGCTCAACCCCTAGATTAAATTGTTTAAAGGGCTTCTTCCAACTCTCAGGTGGAGCCTTGAGCTCAGAAGAAAAAACATGAGTCGCGCGCCTCTGAAAAGTATCCTCTAAGCATCTTTTTAGTAGTTCAGGATTAAGCATCTCATTTCTAACAATCAAATAAAGATCCACTAGATCCTTCACTCTGGAGTTTTCACTGTCTCGAGGGAGGGTGTACGCATGAATTTTTTCTGCAAAATGTTGCTCGATGTTTATGACTGCAATCTTCGGCGCTTTAAAACCAGCAAAGTCCAAATAGTTTTTCAGCTCTAGCTGATCATGGGGCTCAATCCAAACATCTCCGACTCCTATATCAAGGTCAAAAATGGTAAAGCGCTTTCCATCAATGAGTGCTTCGATCTGAAACCGTGCTCCTCCATAGGGAGCAGCATCGAGTTCCATTTTGGGCCCCGCGACGAGATATTCAAAATAGTCTCCAAGATCTATCCGACTTCTTTCAATCAAAGCTTCTTTTATCGCCGAGATTTTTTGATCCTCGCTTCCCTCAAGAAACTTCGTTTCTTTTAAACTGAGATCGATATCTTTTGTTGCCCTCGACTCTTGAAGCCTCAGCTCCAACGCATGGCCGCCTTTTAAGACCCAAGGAACCGTTTTATCCTTAAAGAGTCTTGCCAGGAAGTGAGTGCATCCCACCTGGCGATAGAGACGCATGATATCTACCCCCTCTCCCCGGGAGATCTTTTTTAGTTTCTCCTGCACAGCACTCCTGAAGCTTTGTGCTGTTTTATATTTCTCTCTTGGCGTCATAGCGCATACCTTGCCAGTTTTTCGTTTTTCTTTATATCCCCTTTAGAGATATGACCTTTCTCAAGGGCTTGCTTAGTGGCTTGTTCAATGAATTCATCTGAGATTCTTCGTTCATCAATCAAATCAAGCAGAGTCTTCAGTACAGTTGTTACCCTAAGACCATTTACTGATTTTATCTCAGACTCCGTGATTTTCTTTTTGTGGATCACAAGTATTTTTGGGATCTCACTCCCCTTTCTAAATTTTTTTGAAACTGTGAGATGAATCTTGGTTGGACTGTGATCAGAGAGTTCATAAAGCATAAGAGCTGTCTCGTGAGAGAACACTGCTTGCGGTTTATTATTTCTACCTTTTGACCAAAGAAGCCAAAGCCAATATTCGCTGAGGTCGGACTCAATCGGCTTAAATCGATAGATACCTCGTAGAACCTTTTCCCATTGACCTGTCTTCACATAGTAGTGATGATTTTTTTGATCAAAACCTGACTGAATGGCCTGAGTTGCAGAGAAAAGACCTCCTTGCTCCAAAGCAACACTCATCAATCTTTCCTTGCTTGGCTGAGTATCTGATTTTTTCATATATACCGTAATTTTTATGTCTTTTAATGACTAGACTATTAAATTCTATCATAAATACCGTAAAAAGTACGGTATTTATGTAAAAATTCAAAATAGTCATTTTGGGCACTTACAAAAATTTTTAACCTATTTCAACCTATGTCATAATTGATCCACACCTTCTAGGAGAAATTATGAAACACCTCATTCTGGTTCTAAGTCTTATAATCTCATCTGTGGCCTTTGGTCGTGACGGAAGTTCGGGCTGCGGTCCCGGCTGGTATGTTTTCCAAGACAACTCGATTATCTCATCTGCGCTGCGTGCTACCACCAACGCTTTCTTCTTCCCGACCACTACCATCGGTATGACTCTGGGAACTTCAAACTGTACCCAACACAAACTCGTTTTGAACGAGAAGCGCAGTCTGCACTTTGTGACTCATAACCTGTATGAGCTCAAATCACAGGCGGCACAAGGCGAAGGCGACTACCTTCAAGCCTTTGCGGAAGTGGTGGGCTGCCAAAAGAATCAAACAGATCTTTTGAAAAAAACCATCCAGTCTCATCACCAGAATGTTTTTGAAAACTCAGCTCCTGAAAAAGTGCTGGAGCAGGTATTCATCCAGATCCTTAGAAGCCCTGAGCTGTCTCAGTCTTGCTCTCTCTCTTAATTCTTCTCATTCTCGGGGGGAAGGCCCACGCCTTCTCCCCTACCATTCAAGATCTCGAAGCTTTCGCTCACGGCCACATCTGGCGCTCGCTTTTTAACGGCACTTCGGCCAGTGACCCGCGCTTCTTTTTACACCCTCAGGGTAAACAAAACCTACAACTCGAGCTCGAAAAAACAATCGAGCTGCTCGAGAGCACAACACCCGTGGGTCACACGCAGTTTCGCCCCGTGTGTACTTTTCCGGCCCGCTACCAGCGCCTCGCTGAGCGCTGGCCTGAATTAAAATCAAGAATAGATAAAATTGAATGCCCAGATCTTTTGAAGTGGAAAAAAACCATCGACGCGCAATCAATCTCCATGTTGTACGTGGGGCCCTATCTGAATAACCCGGCTTCTATGTTCGGGCACACACTTTTGCGTTTTAAAAGAAAAAGTGGTGAGTGGCTCAACGACTACAACCTCGCCTTCCTCGCCACCACCGATCCCAACGACTCACCGGCCATGTACACCATCAAAGGCATCGCTGGCGGCTACACCGGCTACTATCACCTAGATCCCTACTACATCAACGCCAATCGCTACAACAACTCTGAGCGCCGAGATATCTGGGAGTACGAGATCCCGCTCTCCCCAGAAGAGCTAGACTTTTTTATGAATCATCTCTGGGAGGTCTCTCTCAATACGGGCTTTCAGTATTATTTTACCTCTGAGAATTGCTCCTACTTTCTAGCGACCATTTTCTCTGCCACCCATGAACGCTTTAAAGATTTCCCGAAGACCTTTCTCTTGCATCCCATCGAGATCACCAAGTATTTTGCGCAAACGAATTCCTATACCTTTAGACCTTCGGTGCGAAAAAAAATCCTACACCGCTATGCCCTTCTCTCAGGCGAACAAAATAAAACAAGGCGAGAGATTGAACGCACAAAAACCATTCCTCAAGGTTTCACTGACACTCAAGTCTTAGATGTGCTGATTGAAAGTGAGAAAACCAGAAACTATAAACGCCTCAAATTCACCACGGCAGAAAACCCATACCTCAATGAGCTTTTGAAAACGCGGGCAGTAATCCCTCAAGCAAGTCCACCAGATAACATTCAAACCCGTGTGAATCCCATCGAGATCCACGATCCCATGCGCTTGAGTCTTGGAGGAAGTACAGACCAACTTCGCTCGCGCTTTTCGCTGGGCTATCACGGCGTGCGGGACTCTGAACAGGGACTCTCCCAGTGGTCTTTTGTGGATTACTTAGGATTAGAGACTCAAACACGAAGAAATAAAACCACCATCAACGAAGTGCTCCTGATCGACATCATCTCACTGGCTCCCATGATGTGGGATTTCCCGGAGTTCTCCTGGCAGCTCAAATCCGTGTTTGAGACTCAGTGCTGGACTTGTGAGGGTGAGATGAAACAAACCCTTCAGGCGGGGCTCGGGCTCTCGTGGCACTTCAAACGATTTGTGGTGTGGAACTTTCTGAGTCTAGATAATGGAATTGATAGAAGGTCCATTAAACTCACGCCCCAATACCAGCTTGCAGGCAAGTGGGTCTTAAGCAAAATGTTCTCGCTCAATTTTGCCCATGAGGTAGGTCTGGTTCAGGAGAAGGCAGAGCATCGCACCAAGGGGTCACTCTCCTACCATCACAAGCAGAATCACTACCTGTCGGTAGAGCTCAGAGAGACACCCGTCCAAGAAGAAGCGGTGGTGATGGGGACTGTGCATTTCTAGAAGGTTCCAACACACTTTTACTTAAGCAGTGCATACAGATTAGTCTGCGGGAACCTTTTGGAGAAGAAGCGGTGGTGATGGGGACAGTGCATTTTTAAAGGGCTACTTTAAGACTTCCTCTCAAAAGAATGGATGGTTTCGATCGATCATCGTCATCTGTCACAATATAAAAATAGTCTGAATCGAGGCTCAGGCCTTCAGGTTTTGATGTCACATCCAAAAACTCTTGCTTTAACATTCTACCGCTAAGATCCATCATCCCTAGCACGGCTCCCTTAAACTCACCGTCGAGGTAGGTCGATTCACTGGCTTCCGCGGCCGCTAGAAAATAAATACGATCATTATAAAGTGTGGCATCCGTGAAACTTAAAGCGGCACCATTCAACTCTCCTAGATCATATCTCTGAATATTTGTGATCGAAACAAGACCTTGCAGGAAATCCACAAGATTCACATCCACGGTGGCATTTTCATGCTTCTCCCCATTTCCTCGCTGAAAGAGTCGAAGAGAGTGACCCACGACCACAGCGCCTTCAATATTAAGCTCCGTAAAAATCTCTCGAAGCTTTGTGTAGAGAGTTTGAAAACTAATAACAGCTGCACCATCATTTTTAATCAATGCCCCCAAAACCCGATGCTCTTCAGAGCCCGAGGGGATACACAAGAGATCTCCTGAAGGGAGTTCCACGATCGACTCCAGATCCGGCTTGGTCTTTTTTCTTTGTTTCTTCTCCTCAGAGAGTACTCCAGGAAAAAGAGTTATCTTCTGAGTATTCGCGAGATTATTCTTGTCGATTTCGAGGGCAAAAAGCTCATCATCCGCAATCACGTAGAAATGATCGCGAGCTAAGGCAAGACCGCTGGCTGCGGAAATAAATGGTTCTGAAAAGGAGTGGAGCTTTGTTAACTTAATCACTTCTTATTTTGCTTATTAACGTCACTTGGAGAAAGGGATAATTCCTCGTAGGCGGTTTTAGGATCAAGTACTCTTTTAAACACCAGATCAGGATAGCTTAAAAGGACAATTTCTAGCGTGGTATAGACCTTCGAGCCCTCTACCAGGTGTCCTCCTAGCGTCACTCCCGTGGAGTCTGAAACACTCACATGAAGGTGCGATCCACTGGTCGCGCCCAGAGTTCCACTGAATGAAACAACTTCTCTAAACCCCTCAAGCTTAACTGCATCTTTTTGATTGGCGTAACGCATGGCCGCGACTTTGAGGCTTCCCACGGCTGACACCACAGAAGCAGAGGATAGTTTATGCTCCTGAACATACTTCATGAGCGCTAGCTTGGGATCTTCATCCGGACCAAGCCTTAGGACGTGGGCCTCCACAGAACTTTTAGATACTGGCATAACTGAAGCACTCCCTGAGAGACTAAGGCCCATAAAGGTTACATATAAAAGCTGACTTAGGTATGACATTCTTTTCGATTCCTGATTTATGTCTTGGTAAAACATACTACACGTCAATGAGATGACATGGCTTCACTTCACCCTCTAGATTAAAATCAATAGTACAAGAAACACTCCGTCCGATCACCAGTTTTTCTTTTTTTCTAATCATCACCTTCACCGGCAAAAGATAGGAGTCAGCCTTGGTATCAAACCAGATGCTCGTTTTCCAAATCGAGCTACCAATCGTCACAGTGGTCTTAAGTCTTCCCCACCCCTCCTCCGACCAATGGTGGATGGCCCGGATGCGCTTGGCCGTGGTCTTGGGGATGGTGACAAAGCACCATCCCGCAGGCCCTTCATACTTCCAAAGTTTTGCTTTGAATGAGAATTCAGTCTGAAGCTTAGTTTTTTGCACCGCCTATCCTTTCATAGTGAGAAAATATCATCGTCTTCTCGTCCATCTTCGAAAAAACGACTCCAACCTTTGGATCGTTCATCGCCGCTTCTGCGGCTCTCTTGGCCAGTTTTACATCCGTCCAGACCACAAAGTCGATCCAGCGTCCATTCTCAGAACTGTAATAATAGTCTCTGGACTTAAACCCATCGTACTTTTGAATCACCTGATTTAATTCTGCCATAAGACTCTTCTGCTCTTCTAGCCTAACTCCCTCTTTAAATTTTAACGAGACGACCTCAAAGGCATCCGTCGCTAGCGCAAGACTCGATATAAGCATAAATAGACCTCCCCATAGTATTTTCATCTGAACTCCTTTTGGTCTACATTACTGATATATATGTCACATTATGTCATATTATGTGATAAGCTGAGCCGAGATGGGAAAGAGTGATCTAAAAACCAAAAATGATAGGACGAGTAGACTCTTAGGGCTGCTGCGATCCGATGAGCACTGGACGACCACCCAGCTTGCTAGTCAATTGAGCGTCTCGCATCGAACGCTTATGCGCGATATAAATGAGCTCAGGGACGCTGGCTACCCTCTCGAGGCTGATCGCGGACGTGGAGGTGGCATTCGTCTCAGCGGTCGTTGGGGCATTGAGCGCCTCAACCTGACAAACCAGGAAGCGATCTCGCTCCTCTTAAGCCTGAGTGTGACCGAAGCCCTCACAGAAAGAAGCCATGACTTCGGATCGAGGGGGCTAAAACAGAAAATCGCTAGCGCATTTCCTGAACCACAGCGAAAACTGATCACGGAGTTAAGAAAAAGAATCCTGATTGGAAAACTGGCTTCCTTGGAAGTTTTAAGCCATTCGAAAAACGTGTCTCGCTCTCTTTGGGAAAAGGCCTTACTCGCATTCTTTGAATCAAGAAAAATAAGAATTGAATA
>JAJTIF010000407.1 GCA_021299675.1 Pseudomonadota bacterium
CGGCTGCCATCGGTGCCGGCCTTCCGATCACAGACCCCTCGGGTAATATGATCGTCGACATCGGTGGTGGTACAACTGAAGTGGCGGTGATCTCTTTGGGTGGTATCGTTTACTCCAAGTCAGTGCGCGTGGCTGGCGATAAGTTCGACGAAGCCATCGTGAGTTACATCAAGAAGAAATACTCTCTCCTCATTGGTGAGCGCACTGCTGAAATGATCAAGATTTCGATCGGGAATGCTTACCCGTTTGACGATGAAGTGAAGACCTACGAAGTGAAAGGGCGCGATCTCATTGCTGGCGCACCGAAAACTATTGAAGTGACCTCTGATGAGATCCGTGAAGCCCTTGCTGACCCCATTAGCGAGGTGATTGAAGCGATCAAGATTTCACTCGAGAAAACTCCGCCGGAGCTCGCTGCCGATATCGTCGACAATGGGATCATCCTGGCCGGTGGTGGATCGATGCTGGCGAACCTCGATATTCTCATTAAAGAGAAGACGGGACTCCCTGTGGCCCTGGCTGAAGACCCACTCACATGTGTAGTAAGAGGTTGCGGCATGGCGCTCGAGAGCATGAGCCTACTTCGTCAGGTTACAACACTGACCTAATCGAAGGATTGAGATGTCACAGGCCACGAGGACAATATTTACTTCTCTCAGTCGAGCAGAGAAGCAAAGTAAATTGTGGCAACTCTCACAGTCGGGTCTCTTATGCACACTCTGGACTAAAGGGTCGAAGAATAAAATTCCGTTTAAGGTTCATAGCTATAGCCGTGAAGATGACACCCTTGCTGTCTTCGCCGAGGACAGCTCCCTCACTGCGAGCCAAGAGATCCTCGGGACTTTTGATCTCAAGGGTGTGAGTTTCTTCTTCAAGGGCAAAATAGAAAAAACCCATGAAGACAAAGTTCTCCTGAGTTTCGTTGGGGACTTCTATAAGTCAGAGCGCAGAAGTAACTTTCGATTGATGGCTTACCCTATCTACAGCATCTATTGCTTATTCGATCTCCCGAAGGGTTATGAGGGAGGTGGGGTGATTGATTTCAAAAGTAAGATGAGTCAAACGGGTCTATTTAAAAGTTTTTTAAAACTCGTGGATACGGACCCGCAGTCTCAGGACCTGAGAAAACTTAAGCTTCGAGTGCAGGATATTTCCGTCACCGGGCTCTCGCTAAGCGTGGGCGAAGATGAGCTCGAGTGGATTAAAGCGGGAGAGCTGCTTAATCCTCTCACGATTCAGTTTAGCGACATGGAGCTAGAGGTGAAAGGCCCGAGAGTTGTCTACGTCGTCGATTACCTTGGTCATGCCGAGCGTGGTCTTAAGAAATTTAAAGTAGGTATCAAGTTTGAAGGCGTCGATGAAGTATTTGATCGAACTCTCAGTCAAAAGATTAACTCTCTCTTAAGAGAGATTGATGCAAACTCTGATTTTGAAGATTTTCTTAAATGATACAGCTGATCTTTGTCTTGCTTCTCACTTCCTGTGCAGCAGTAACTCCAAATCTTCACAAAGTTAAATCCAATAATGGTCAGATATTCTCCTATCGAGATGTTAGTGGTGAGTTTGAGATTGCGCGAGAAATCAAGGTCGAGAAGCAAAAGATTGCCAGTCGGACTAGGATCTTTTCTCCCAATAACGAGGGTGAGCGACTACTGGAAAAGACTTTTACCATCTCCAACGTTGGGACGGTGAAAACGAAATCAGGGCGTGCCGTGGCGATCAGGCCTGAACTCTCTCAGCACACAGTGTGGCTTGAGGGAAAACAATACTTCAGCCAACTAAAGCTAGTGCCGAGTCGACGCACGCTCGAAGTTCTTATGCAGAGTCCCGAGGAAAAATGGCAGGGCAAGAAAGAGTACAAGGTTCCTAAGGGGCAAATCTTTTGTTTCTATTCGCAGTTGCCGGAATGCCTTGTCGCCAGCGGCTTGCTTGAGAAAGCTAAAAAAAATGGCAACCGACCTCGTTTTATTATCATCTGGGACTCCTTTCCTTATCATCAAGAGCATTTTACAGGATTGAAAGCCTCTCCCTTTAGTACCGCCAGTGTGGGAAAAGAAACCTCCGTGAGTTATTTGGTAGAATTTAATGGTCAGTCAATTTCGATTCATTTCTCAAAAGATGCGATCTTCGCTAGACTACTATGGACTTCTCAGGGCATCAGCATTTTGCCCCCCGCTGAAATGCAAGATAATCAGGAAATGTAAAAAAAGAAGGAACGAAAGTGGATTACCCCGGCACCCTCATCATTACAGGAATCAAATCGACCTCCCTCAGCGATGAGGAAAAAGAGTTTATTAAAACAGAGAAGGTCGCAGGTGTGATTCTGTTCGCACATAATTTTGAAAGTCCTGCACAGATCGCAGAGTTAGTGAACTCAATTCAATCTCTTAGAGATGAGTGGCCTCTTTTCATCGGCGTCGATCACGAAGGTGGTCGCGTGATGAGATTTCGATCCGGCTTTTCCCAGTTCCCTGCGATGTATGATCTAGCTCGACTTGATTCACCTAAGCTTACCTTTGAAGTGCACTCTCACATGGGACGCGAGCTCGCCGCTTGTGGTGTGAACCTCAGCTTCTCTCCAGTGTGCGACATCTGGACGAACAAAGATAATAAGGTCATCGGTGACCGCTCCTTCGGACATGATGTGGAAACGGTAGAGAAGCACGTGAGTGCTGCGATCCGTGGATTACAAAATCAAAATGTGCTCTCCTGCGCCAAGCACTTCCCAGGCCACGGGAATACATTCAAAGATTCGCACTTCGACTTGCCTATCATCAAAGAGAGCATCGAGGAACTTCGTGCCAGAGAGATTCAGCCTTTCATCAAAGCCTCCAAGAGCAGGACTGAGTTCATGATGATGGCTCATCTCATGATCGATGCCATCGATGACAAGCTCATCACAACTGTTTCCCCTAAGGCTTATCAGTTTCTGCGCGACGAAACGAAGTTCACTAAAATCATCTGCACAGATGACATGGAGATGAAGGCCATCGCCGACCGGTACTCGATCGAAGAGGCTGCCTTCTTGGCGATTGATGCGGGAGCTGACATTCTCCTCTATCGATTCCCAGAGGATGCCATGCGGGCAACGGCTTCACTCAGAGAAGCTTTAAAAACTAAAAGACTC
>JAJTIF010000311.1 GCA_021299675.1 Pseudomonadota bacterium
AGGTGAAAATATAAATTGGGGAGCACGTGATGGAGCGTGTACTCCGTACCTGTGAGCCATTTTCCTTCCCAACGAGGCTGAGAGATTTTTCTCTCTTCGCCACCCTTGAAGTCTTCGGGCTTGAAGGTTTTCAGGTAGCTCACAACACTGTCGATGCGCGTTTTAACATCAGCCAGAGTCACTTCTTTATCATCATGAGTGGGTGCCTCTTTGCCTGTTAGGCGTGCCGCCCCAAGTTTCGTGGTATCGCAGGCAATTTGGATCTGACGGATCAGCGGAAACATATCGGGTGCCAGGCGCGATTGAAGAAGGACCTCTGGAGCAATTTTTTTAGCGTCAGCAAAAGCCGCTGCCTTATCGAGAATTTTTTGAAGGTTACCGAGTGACTTGATGAAAGCTGGTACAGTGATTTCGTACAACATAGGTTCTCCTGAAAGTGGTGTGAGAGAACTATACTCGCTCTTCGGAAAATTGCCACTGCCTGATATGTCGAGCTTAGTTGAACAGAACGCAACCGGTTAGAAACGTCGTCAAGCAAACCCACCCAGCGACACTGAGGCAGTGGAATTCCAAGATATCCCCGCTGAGAGGCTCAGGCCTGTTAAGATTTTGTGGAGTAAGCTTGACTGTCTAAGTTTTTAACACCTGGCATTTTTCGCAACAGGACATTCCCAGCTTTCCTTTGGTTTTCTCATCTTACTGGGTTTCTCCTCTGGCATCGGTCTTGAATAAGTATCTAGAAATGATTTTGAGGGGATTTATGAAAACACTTACCGTGGGCGTTATTCTGATCAGTTCCTTGAGTGCTTGGGCGAAGCTGCCCATCACCCGTGCCTGGGAGGCTCCAGTAAAAAAGTGTGACCCCGAGGCGCTCGAGTTGTGTTTTCAAACCCGAAGTCAGGCGAACCACGCCTTTGAGATGATCCACCGGGAAGTCGACGGAAGCGTTAAACGCACCAAGCGTGTGGCCCTTTTGGTGCACGGACTTTCTGATTCTCCTTACTTCTATCGCGACATCGCGCAGATTCTCTTTCGTCAGGGACTTAATGTTCTCGCGATTCGCACTACAGGTCATGGCACAGATAAGACTCATCTCTCGGAGATCAATCGCAAGCGCTGGTATGAGGACATGCAGTACGGTATGGAAGAAGCGAAGAAGCTCGGTGATGAAGTCCTTTTAGCTGGAATGAGTCTCGGTGGGGCGCTCGTGCTGAGAGAGGCTCTCGTTAATCCAGATGTGAAGGGTCTTATGTTTTTCTCTGGAGCGTTTAAGCTTCCTAAAGGTTTTAATAACGCCTGTCGCATGGAGAGTCCTCTGCAACGGCCTTTCATTAAAGTCCTCGCGCGCTTTTCTGGTAAGGACACCTCAGACTATCAGGCGAGAAAAGAGTTCGGTGTTGGTATCCGCTATCAGGGGATCCACAACAATGGAACTTGTGAGCTGATTAAAATCAACAAAGAGATTGTGAGCCTCGCGAAAGCTAAGATCAAGAAAGGTGAAGAGCTTTTCTCGCACCTTGATATTCCGGTCTTTAATGTCGTGAGTGAGTACGATACGGCGATTGATATCCCCTTCGTGAGTGCGCTCTCTAAGAACGTGAGATCCAACGAGCGGGGGCTCTCGCACATGGTGATCTACACCAACCCGAACGCAGCTCCAGGGCTTACCAGTGAATCGAAGATCACCTCTCGCAAGAGTGTCCCTTGCATGCGCCACGCCTCAGTGCTCCTGCGCCCGTCAGAGAGCATGGGATACACCGAGGCAAAATGTGAGTTTGCGAGTCAGGAAGAGATTGCACGCTTCAACGGAGAACAAAAGGGTGACTTTACTCCGGAGATCAACTTCGAGTTCGACTTCTTGGAAGAGAATCTCGAGGCTTTCCTCGAGCAGCTCCCCTAAAAACTAGCCAGCGCGATCAACTTTGATATTTGAAACGTAGAATTTTCCTTCGATGAAGTAGCCTTCAACGGTTGAGAAAACACCATACTCATCACGAGAGTTGTTGCACGTGAGGGTAAAAGTCACTGACCCATCCTTCACGTCACCACTGGCAGAGCCTAGAGTTGTGCTGCAAGCAGAGAGACGCATGCTGGCTTCGGCAGCTGTTGACTTCATGGCCGCAGACACCAGAGGATTCAACTTGGCGCTTTTGATCATGGGATTGGCGAGAGCAGAGAAGCTAAAAGCCAGAAGAGAGAGCGATGAACTTCTTCATAAAAGATCCTTTGATATGGTTGGTGGCGGTTATTTACCACAACTCCAAGAACCATATGGGGGGGCCTGAAAATTTTATCCGCAGAGCAAGGGAGAGATGAGGAATTACAGGGGATTAAAGCTTTCGGCATCCCCGACCGATAAGCTCCAAAATAACCGATTCAAAGGGCACACTGTGAAGGTACTTGGTCTTATCGCTTTAGTCTTAAGTTCAAACGCTTTTAGCCTTGAGCAACGGTACCCCCAGTCTCTTCTCGCTCAGGCCCAAGACACCATCTGCCACCAAGAAGATTCAGCTCGCGCGATGAAGCTTGCACAAGACATGCATACGCGGGTGCAAGCGAGCTTAGAAGCTGAAGCAAAAGCGGCACAGCTCTCGATTGAAGACTATTTAAATAAGAAACAAACACATGATGCTTTCCTTGTGGCACTGAATGATGTGAGCCGAAAGGAAAAGCTTGAAGCGATGGAGCAGCCCGAGTTCATGCTCTTGAGTCTTGAGATGGGTCTGCGCTTTCAGATCCTCGCGACCGTTCGTTTTCCCAGTCTTTCTATGATCGACCAAGCGGGTGAAGTCCTCCAGAACCAGTGGCTCCCCATTGTCGAAGAAATCAGTAATAACCCGAAGGGCTGCTCCTCCGCTCCTCAGGTCAATTCCAGCGAGCGCAGTACGAACTCTGATAAGTCACAGCCTTCGCAGTCTCCAAGCGCTCCAGCACCGGGTGCTGTAAGCAGATAAATTGTGATTTTAATGTGATGGTGGAGGACGCCCCATAGTGGTCGAAAACCCTGTGATTGTTAAAAGATCACACTCAGTTCAATGGAAACGGGAAGTCTTTGACTTAGACCAAAAGAAGCTCGCAACTCTTAAGGCATCACAGGGGTGGACAAATGCGGAGCTGGCCTGTCATTTCGGGGGTCAGTGTCAGCACTATTAAGGTTTACCTGTACGACTA
>JAJTIF010000144.1 GCA_021299675.1 Pseudomonadota bacterium
AAGGGTAAATTCGAAAAGCGCATTGAACAGCGCACACTAAAGGCTTAACCATGGCACTTTCAAGAGAACAAATCGCGCAAAGAATTGCCCGTGAAATCAAAGACGGCTACTACGTAAACCTCGGGATCGGCATCCCAACTCTTGTCGCCAACTATGTTCCTAAAGGGATGAGTGTGATGCTGCAATCAGAGAACGGCATTCTGGGCATGGGGGAATTCCCCACGCAAGACACGATTGATGCTGACCTTATTAATGCCGGTAAACAAACCGTGACCGTCATCCCTGGAGCAGCTTTCTTCTCCTCAGCTGAGTCCTTTGCCATGATCCGCGGCGGACACGTGGACCTCACGGTCCTGGGCGCCTTTGAGGTGGATCAGACAGGGGCCCTGGCTTCGTGGATGATTCCTGGGAAACTGGTCAAAGGCATGGGTGGCGCCATGGACCTTGTCGCAGGCGCGGAGAATATTATCGTGGCCATGAGTCATGCTTCAAAAGCTGGCGAATCCAAAGTGCTTAAGAAATGCTCCTTACCTCTCACCGGTGTGAACTGTGTGAAGCTGGTGGTGACAGATCTCGCCGTCCTAGAACTGAGAAATGGAAAATTCCATCTCCTCGAGCGCGCACCGGGCGTGAGTGTGGAAGAGATCAAGTCCAAGACGGAAGCGGAGCTTGTGATCAGCGGCGATGTGCCGGAGATGAAGTTTTAGTCGCCTGCGTGGCTCATCTCAAAAATCTCTGCCCCAAAATCGCCATGACAAATCACATGGCTGGCCCGCTCGACCCGCGAGCGGCGATCAAGCTTAGCAAGGACAATAGGGCGCGAGAAGAACTGGCCCTGGCAGAGGGATTCGAAGTGGCGCTCGGTACGAAGATCGCCCACTCCTGTGTAGATGTTGTATGGCCCTTGTGCCTCGAGGAAGACAAACTTTGAGCCTGAAGAGAAAAGTTCGGCTGCATCTTTTTCGGTTAGAGCACGCTGGGTGCTTTGAAAGAGGCGACCGACTTCGCGGTAGAAGTGCGAGATAAAAGAATTGGCACCGATACAATTTTTGCAGCTTCCTGCCTCTACCACACAGCTCAGCTCTTCTTGGCAGAGATCCATACAGAACTCTTCGCCGGCCTCACAGCTCACTTTGAGCTTCATTTCTAGCCCTTCGGTCAACTCAACTTTTGACTCCCAAGCAAAACTAGACAACGGCAGGAGCAACATTATAAGCATCAATGTCTTCATCGTAGCACCTGCTTAAAATCTTCCATCTTAAAAGAATGACTTGAACAATTGCGGCGAGGAGTGGTGACGCTAAAACTCTTCTCCCCCACTGTGACAAGGCTCTCACCACCTTTCACGACACTAATGCTATCAGCGACAAGCTTGTGATGCTTCCCAAGGGAAGTGGCAATATTTTCGACACAAGAATCCTTAATACATTCTTCTCCACGAGAGAGTTTTCTTACGCAGGATTTTGGGATCTCGCCGCCATTGAGCTTAAGTGTACGAGAGACAGCGTTGGGGTCCACCGTCCAAGAGCGTGGGATATCCTCCGGTGAGCGCAGATTGCTGACGAGCTTCACCACCCCTCTGATGACATAGAAGAATGGACGCATGTAGGGGTTCAGCATTCCGGCTGAGGTAACCGTACTGGCCAGTGAAATCGTACAGGTAAAGCAGCCTGAGAGCTTTCTCACGGCGTTTTCGACCTGCTCCGGTGACTCCGCTGTGACGTTAATGCGTTCATTATCGCGGCAACTCTGAAGCGTGATCCCTTCGAAAGCGAGGTAGCTTGGCGGACGGACGCGAGCATCTCCGCTCACACCGATCGCACAGGGAGCGCCGAGCAGTGGCCCAAAATCCACGATCAGGGATTTCTGGACAGAGCGGCGGTCGAACTTTGGATTATAATAGACCTTACCGTCTTTAATGATCTCTTGCAGAGAACTGACCTTCTTCTGTGCCAATGAGACATCGACATAAATCGGGACGATGGTCGCTGCCGAAACACCGGCCAGCACGATGTCCTTGAGAAACTCGAAACCAGCTTTCTTTGACTGGAACCAAGGATCATACATCTTACAGGCCATCCGCTCACCCATGGATGTGGTGGCAGAGAGCTGCTTTATTTGCCCGTCAAGGGAGAGAAGACTTGAAGCGTAGTCAGACGCGATTTTGAGATCAATTAGGTTTGTGACCAATTTCTTGCCACAGTCCAGGGCGGACTTACAGAAGGTTTCTACTTTGCCGGTCTGACCATTTTTAAGGACGAGGTAACTGGCGCCTTCAGTGGTAGGAGCCGATTCGACAACTTTCTTATAGTGAAAAGATTGGTACCAGGCCGAGAAATGCTCTGGTCCTGGGTGATCCTCTTCCCCCCAAACTTTCTCATCCCGCAGCTTTTCGCAGACTGCAAGAAGCTGAGGTGCAAAGGTAGAGAGTGACCATTCGAGATCGGCCTCAATGTCAGCGTGGATGTTGCGTGAATAGTTCCAGATGGAAGCGTAATCCGTCATGGCAGCAAGCTTAGGACGAATAAAGCTAATCTCACGGTCGGTGGCAGAAGTGAGTTCGGCACAGAAAGTAAAGGCTTCTGCGCGCTTGGCCTGATCGGCACTTCTGACTCCCTCGAGCTCTCGAATCGCATCAGTCAAGAGACGATCCTCTAGACCGCGGCGAACGAACTTGAGTTGAGAGAGAGACTGAGACAGCTTGAGGCGAATGAAGCCTCGGGTCTTGGCCATGTTATCTTTGAAATTTTTCGCCCACGCCGTAGCGGTTTCGTGAGCATCCAGCGCCAGATCCTCGCGCCCTAAGCCGTCATCCTGGCGAAGGATATCGTCGTGATCGTGATCAGGGCTTGGCATGAAGACTTGGAGTTTCGCAAGATCGGCGTCTTGGGAAACGCGAGAAAGTTCACGCAGAGAATTTGTGTTTAAGAAATCTTTTGAACACTCCGGTCTGCCCAGAGAGTTACACCCATTCGAGAAGAAGAAACTCAACTCCTCCAGGTTCACCTGGCGGAAGAGGCCGTGGTAATTAAGGGCCATTTGACGAGCTTCTGGAGAGTGGCGGAAAGCCCATGAAAAATAGATGTTGAAACTCGACCAGAAATCGAAACCGACTTTGTCCCAGAGTTTTTGATCAATATGACGAAGATCGAATTGATAAAAACTCACACTCAGATCACCTGGATTATCGATATTACATTCAACTAAATGCTCTGAACCTGCGGCCATGGACTGACCAAGTGCCTTGAGGGAATCCTTGGTGGGCTTGGAGTCCAGAAGATGAGGATAAAGAGCAGCGAAGTCTTTGACCTCGTGGCAGCTCATGTGGGATCCAGAAAAGTTCAGGCGCTCACCTTGGAGGGAGCCGCTCCAGGCCTGAGCGATGAGCTCATCCATCTCAAAGCACCCATCCTTACAGGTATCAACCAGATCGACGTAGCCTGGAAGCTTGGCATTCAAGAGAGGCAGCTGCCCTTTGAGGAGCTTTTCGGCCACCAGTTTTGAGAGAGACTGAAGGGTGAAGCGGTAGCGCTTGATGCCTTCCGCAGTAAAAGTATCCTGGCGAGAGAGCAGATCCCCTGCTCGCAGCAGAGACTTCCCGACGTCTAAGGTGTCAGCAATAAAAAAAACAGAACGGGTGGGCTTTTGAGAGTCCCGGGCACAGTCGGCCCGGTTCGAAAAATTGAGTGGATTAATATCAAGCGTGCGACTTTCTTTAGCCTGTGCAATCGTAAAAAAACTTAAGATGCAGAGGCTAAAGAGTAGACGGCACATTTATCATCCTATTGACCAGCAACGCAGCCGGTAGCTTGTTTCATTACTGTTGTATAGAACATGATCATGGCTTCGTCGGCAGGAGTAAATCCTCTGCGAGTCCCACCAGTTTCAGTCATCAAACCGTACATATAACGGTTAAGGGCGTAGTAAACCGAGCGAGGTACGTTAACGGTTTGAGTACAACGTCCAGTCGTATAGCGGAGAGTGATTCCGTAATAAGGGCCAGTGTCACACAAATTACCGCAACCAGCACCACCGCCTGGGATAATGATGTTGGTGCCGCTACCTGAGCCGCTGTTGAATGTGTTGCCTTCACCGAAGCTGAAAGTCGCTGTGAATCTTCTGTCGTTAGATGTTACACTCGAGAAACGGCAGAGGCCGCCCGGAGAGCAAGAGAGGCGAGCATCGCGGTTGATCGCCATAAGGATGGTAGAGTCGTCAAAACGCTCGAAGCCAAATTCGTTAGTTTCACAACCAAAGATCTCACGGACATCTTGAGAGTCACGGCATGGGTCACTGCCACCTGGTGGCTTGCCGTTACCAGCAAGAGCCGATAGCGAGAGGGCTAAAAGAAGGGTCGAGAGAAGTGTTTTCATACTGGCTCCTAGTGTAGTCGTTATTCGCATTTAATTTCTAATTTATGTAAATTATTCATTTCGTATTTTGGGACGATATATGAGTCTCGTTTAATACTTATCATTGAAACATCGAGCTTTTGTTCTGTTCTCCCGAGGACCTTGAACTCAGCCTTAAGAGTGAGCATGGGATCTTTAATCTGATCACAGGCGGCACCGTTGCAAACCTTTGAAAAATAAGGTGGCCAGAGTTTAAACGAGAGGTAGCTTCTGAGCTGGTCAACGGCCCGGTCAACGTTATCAAGTGAGCGCTCAAAGACTAAACCGGGGATGGTTGAGATCCCGGGCAGGTCTCTGGTGACATGAATTCGAGGGATTTCTTGGATGGCCGGAATACTCGAGTTCGAAATCCTGCCCAGTTGCTGCTCGATCGTGTTCAGGCGGCTTTGGATGCGTTTTTTAAAACGCTCGTAATCATACTTTGGGTCGTACATATTGGACTCGATAACGTAGGTCTTCCCATCCTCAATCAGACTCTCAGCGACCTCAAATCCAATACCCTTGATAAATCCTTGAAACCTGGCTGGGGCTATCCCGCCATCATACCAAGTTGTGATCAGCTCCAAGCCTTTATTGGTTTTCTCATAAAGTGAATTCTCAGCAATCACGGGCTGGGCATAGTCACAGGCCGACTGACAGACTTTATCCTTACAGACTTTAGGGCAGTTATTATTGACCAGAAGCTGGGTCTCAAGCTGAACCATACCGTTACCTAGTGGGTTCACGGAGACCTTACCAAAGTGGATATCGGGCATACTCCAGTTTTCTGGAAAGGTTGGGTATTCAATCCCATAATCATCAGACGAAGGGATGATGTTGGCCTGGGGATTCACAGACAAGCGGATAGGAAGATTCGAAAGCGCCTTCAAACTGCCGCTGTTGCCTGAAGCGTCTCCGGCCAAGTAAAGATTAATGGCACCGAATAGATCGAGGTTATTGATACCGAGGCCGGCGAAGGTCTCGAGATTTTGACATTCTTTTTTAATTTGGAGCTTGAGTAAGTAGCTGCTCGCAAAATTGGGCTTCACAAAACAAAAGCCACCGTTGAAGCTCATTTTATGAGTCGAAAGACGCTGCATCTCACAGCCAGGCTGCTTAGCAGGTAACTGAAGAGGCTGGTTGCCTTCATCTTCTACCGTCACTTCCAGACATGACTGAATCAGCTTCCAGTCTTGATTGAATTTTTCTTTTCTGATTTCGTGGTCGTTAGCGCGCACGAAGGGGTGTCCGGTCATTTCACAGCGTTTGTAGCCGAAGTCTTTAGTGAAGTTGACGCCCTTCACAGTGTCCTCGTAGTCGACGACTTCGGGACCGAGAGCGATCATGAGGAACTGGCCATTCATGGCAGCCTGAGAACAATTGGAGGCACGGAACTGAGGAAGGTTTGGGATCGTTCTTTCCTCATTATAATAAACGGTCGATTCCGTCGTATGCGAGATCGCGAGGTTCACGGCACCAATCCGCTGAACCTGACAGGCCCAGGAGGTGGTGGCGAACAGGAGAATTGGAAGAATCAAAGTTTTCATTGAACATCCAAAAAAAGTGGGCAGGGTTTCCCCTGCCCACGGATTACTTACTGAGCTACCGCGTCTTCGTTGATTTCTGTGAAAGTACAGATTTCAGAAGAGTGACGCTTCCACTTTCTCAATTGAGCAAGAAGGTCTGTGTCGTTACGACGGTTCTCGATGAACGAGTAACGGATCTTACAGAATCTTGGAGTGAAGGCGTTGTTGCTGTTGATGAATGTGTCGATCAAGTAGGCAGAGCTCACATTGTTGAAAGCGCGTGGAGACATTGCTGCTGTGGTTAACTGGCCGCCAGAAACTGTGATCCCCATGATGTCGTGGAGAAGAAGGTCGTACACAGTTGA
>JAJTIF010000115.1 GCA_021299675.1 Pseudomonadota bacterium
CAAAGCTTGAGATCGCAAGCATGTTAAAGGGACCGGACAAGCCCCGCAGATTCACTTTCAAAGCACTCACCCCACGAGGAGCGTTCACGTGCATACGAGCGGAGCCCTGAGGGCCTACGGTGAAGACTTGTCGAGCCAGAGTCGTGGCGGGTTTATCATCAATCACCGTCACCGGTACGATGGCCAAGAGTTCATCGCTGCGTTGATCACGAATGAGGATCTCACCGAAACTCTCCCCAGAGCTGCCTTCCAAGACTTGAGCGATGTCCACATCCACGTGCACCCGTGAGCCCGAGACCGAAGCCCACAATTCTTTTGAGCCCGAGATCCCTTTAGAGTACTCAAGCTTCAAGGGGACTAAGGCTTCCACCCGCACCGAGCGAGCCGCCAGCGGTGAGAGAAAGCCCGTGAGATCCAGGCGCGCACTCTCCACTGGGTTGGAGCGTGATTTAAAGAATAAGAGTCCTCGCCCGGGCACTCGATCTTGTGTGCCACGGTTGGCGCGCACACCGATCTGCGCGAACATCTCTCCGGTACTCATGCGTTTGTAAATCTCCAGCGCCTTTTCAATCTGCGGCAGCCCGTGACCCTGGAACACAAAAGGTTCAAGCTCGAGTCGCTTACCCGAAAGCTTCATCGCCTGCACCACAGTGTAGGCGTCCACTTTTAAGCCCTCCTGCTTGATCGCAGAAATGAGCACGGCTGCAGCTCCTGCCAAAGACGGTGCAGCAGAGCTGGTGCCATTGAACGCACGAAAGCCAGCGTCCGGAGTGGAGTGCGTGAGACTTGAGAGAGGCCCCAGCATGTTGGGTCCACCATCACCCAGAGGTCCTGGGCCGCGGCTGGAGTAATAAATCACACGGCCTTCTTCCGGAAGACCAGTCACACCCCACACGCGCTCGTCCAGCTCACGCGAGACGAATGCGCCTGCGACAATGGGGGGCGCCGGGTAGCTCACCCGACGGTTCAAAGAACCGAGTCCCGGGCCGTTGTTGCCGGCCGAGAAACTGAGAACGATATTATATTTTTTCACCAACTGATCAATCGCCTGGGCCATGAAGTCCTGGGCCTGTACGCTGGAGAAGAAGAGTGAGTAAGAAATGTTGGCCACCTCGGCGCCATTCTTGGCGAGCCACTCAAGCCCCAAAAGAATGCTACCCATGGTGTACTGGGCTTCACTGGGAATCATAGCTTCTTCAGAGATATCAAAGTCCACTATCTGCGCGCCCGGAGCGACGCCATTCATGCCAAGGTTCGCCTGATTAAACGCGGCCATGACAGCCGCCACACCTTCACCGTGAGAATCGGTTTCAGGTTGAGAGATCTTGAGTTGTCCCGTTTCCCGGTTAAACTCCGCCAGGATGGATGTGTTGTTGGGGAGCAGGTAGTACTCTCCACTTTCGGAGAACATGCCTTTACACTCAGAGGCGTCGAGACTTCCATCGGAATTAATATCCAGACAAACTTTTTCGTTCGCAAAAGTGGCCTTAAACTTCGATCTCTTCCCATCCGCGTTCACATCTACTGTGCCGCCAAACCCCTGGCGGGTTTCATCGACCTCACCCTCAAACACCCCCTCGGCATTTTTGGTGAGCGTGTAGGTGGTGAGCGTGGAGTACGAGCCGCGCTTTAAAAGTTTACGAGCGCCGGTGGAGGTGACACGAAAGCCGGACTGATGGGCCGAGATCCCGTCATCGAACACACCCACGACCACACCGCGCCCATCGGCCTCGGGCTTTTTCTTCCAAAACTCCAAAAGACCAAAATCTTTTTTGGCCAGGTATTGGGAGCCTGGTTCAATCTTAAAGGCTTCGCGCTCACTCGTGAGCAGCGCTTCATCTAAAATGGCACGGGCGTCTGGGTCCACGTTCAACTGGTTGATGAGATCCACATCCCCTTGCACGCGCAGGATTGTATCCCCTTCCACCTCAAGGCCCAGGCGCTGAGCTTGCTCTTTCACATCCGCCGAGACACCGGCGATCAAAACTGATTTTTGTCCCTCGCCCTCAATCGCGAGCTTCTTGTGGGAACTATCCACTCCACAAGCCCCCAGGACAAAGAGAGATGCCAAGACCGCTAAACGCATAAAGCCTCCAAAATAGATGAGCGCTTCTATGCTACCCCTCTCTTGGAGGCAGAGAGGTTTAGGTGTATTTTTTACATGTTTTTTTGATTAGAATCAGTCTCATGAAACTTCTTATCCTCTTGATTTTTCTCCAGGCCTGCACCAAGGCCATGGAATTTCAAAACCCCATCGATACGCCGGTGAACACCGGGGTCTCAAAGTTCCGTGCCACCTGGGCGCTCTTTTTTGAGGACGCTCCCGACTCCAGGCCTGCTGGAATTCAGCCCATAAAGCCTCTGCAGGTCTCAGACTTTCACGCTGACTTTCAGGTCTCTTGGCTGGGCCATGCCACCACGCTCTTGAAAATCAAAGACAAGTTCTTCGTGACGGATCCCGTGCTCGGTGAGCGCGTCTCTCCCTTCTCCTGGATAGGTCCCACGCGCTTTCACGAGCTGCCTATCAAGGAGCTCCCTCCCCTTGAGGCGGTGATCATCTCCCACGATCACCACGACCATTTGGACGAAAGAAGTCTGAGAGATCTGAACGCGCGCACCAAAAAATTTATTACGCCCCTTAAAGTGGGTCAGTACCTC
>JAJTIF010000295.1 GCA_021299675.1 Pseudomonadota bacterium
AGCTCAATACATCGACGGCAAACTTTCTCGCCTTGATGCGATCGTTGTTTCTACTCAACACGCTGAGAGCATGACTCTGAAGCAAGTCCAGGAAGCGGTCATGGAAGAAGTGATCAAGAAAACTGTTCCGGCTAACCTTATTGATAAAAATACAAAATACTTCATCAACCCTACAGGTCGCTTCGTGATCGGTGGGCCGATGGGGGATTGCGGTCTCACAGGTCGTAAGATCATCGTGGACACCTACGGCGGTCACGGCGCTCACGGCGGCGGTGCTTTCTCTGGGAAAGATCCTTCGAAAGTGGACCGTTCTGCAGCCTATGCTGCTCGTCACATTGCGAAGAACGTTGTGGCCGCTGGTCTTGCGGACAAGGCTCTCGTGCAAGTCGCCTACGCCATCGGCGTGGCTCAGCCCATGTCACTTTTGATCGATACCTTCGGCACGGCTAAGGTTGATGAGAAGAAGCTTCACGCTGCGATCAACGAGCTCTTTGATATGCGTCCGAAGGCGATCATCGAGCGACTCAAGCTCCTGAAGCCCATCTATTCTCCAAGTGCTGCCTATGGACACTTTGGCCGCAAGGCAGAGAATGGATTTTTTACTTGGGAAAATACAGACATGGTGGAGAAGCTTAAGGCCTTCTTCTAGTCCATGTCAGAGCTGTATTTTTTAATACGACACACTCCTTTTTGGGCCATTCCGCTGCTGTTCGTGGCAGCGGAATTCGGCTATATCTTTTGGCTTCGCAAAAAGAAAACAAACGTTAAGATCTGTATTTTGTTCATGCTCCTCTCAACAGTTTTTCTTGGTTGGTACTATTACGCCGGTGGACCTGATAAAGCCGTCAGGAAATTCATGAAGTTCCACCGTTCTCTCGACTTGTAACTTTATCTGACAGGGGTGTTGAAAAATTGACACAAACCCTCAGGCTTAGTTACCATACTAGTCCGGAGGGTCTATGAACGATCTTAATTTCCTGCAAAATAGTTTCGATAAACCAACCTACCCAACGCTGGTGATTGTAGAAGACGACAATCTTCTGGGCATCACTTTAAAGAAATACCTCGAGCGCACCTTCGGTTTAAGTGTGAAGCTCTACACCTCGTCTGAAGACTGCTTGGTGGAGTTCTCTAAGAACCATAACCCAGCAGCACCTTTCTTCTTGCTCGCTGATATTTCTTTGGGCCAGGGCTCTGACGGATTACTCCTTATTGATATTCTTAAAGAGCGCGGTTTTAACTTCGTCTCTGTCATCATGACTGGTTTTGCGAGCATTGAGACGGCGATCGCCGCCACCAAGCGCGGGGCTTTTCACTACCTCACAAAGCCATTTGAACTAGATGTACTCAAGCAGCTCGTCTTCAGCGGTTACCGTGAAAAGCTCGGAGTTGAGTTAGGGGCGATCACGAGCTCTACAGCTGAGGAGCAAGCTACTTCAGCAGCTCCGCGCCTGCGAGCCCGCCCGGCGATGCCCAAGCATAAAATCGAAAAACCCGGCGCTGAGGATATCTTCTTTGGTATCGTTGGTCGCTCTCCGGCGATGAAAGAAGTCTTCGCCCGCATTGAAAAAGTCGCCAAGTCTGATTCAACCATTCTCATCACCGGGGCCTCTGGTACCGGTAAAGAATTGGTCGCTAACGCTATTCATAAGCTCTCACCAAGATCGGGTGCTCCTCGCGTGTCAGTTAACTGCGGAGCTATCCCGGGCGAACTTTTAGAGAGTGAACTCTTTGGCCACATCAAGGGATCATTCACAGGAGCGATTTCTAACCGCAAAGGTCGCTTCGAAATTGCTCACCAAGGCTCGATGTTCCTGGATGAGATCGGGGATATGCCCCTGATGCTGCAAGTGAAGCTTCTGCGCGTGCTACAGTTGCGCCAGATCGAGCCCGTGGGCTCAAGCGAAGCCATTGACGTGGATGTGCGGGTGATCGCAGCCACTCACCGGGATTTAGATCTGCAGGTGAAAGAAGGCAAGTTCAGAGAGGATCTCTTCTATCGTCTGAACGTTATTCCGATCCATGTCCCAGATCTCAAGCAGCGCCGCGAGGATATTCCTCTTTTGATTTCTTATTTCTTGGATCGCTTTACCTCTGCCGATCGCTCCAACGAAATCAGCTTCTCTCATGAGGCGATGGATCTGCTCATGAGCTACGAGTGGCCAGGCAACGTGCGAGAGCTCGAGAACGTGATCGAGCGTTTGGTTATTCTTCGAGGTGGCAACGAGATTCTTCCCGAAGATCTGCCCTCAAAAATCTATCGCACCAATCCTTTGGTGAGCCTGCAGTACAAGACTCTCTTTGAGCTTCCCGATCAGGGAGTGGATCTCAAGACGATTCTCTCGGACATCGAGGACTCGCTCATTCTCCAGGCCCTCGGTCGCACGGGTGGAAATAAGAATCAAGCTTCAAAGCTTTTGAGTCTTAACCGCACCACGCTGATTGAGAAGATGAAGAAGAAGGGCATTGAGCTCGGTGGGACTGACGCTTAAGTTTTAAGCTAGTTGCCATTCTCCGGCGCCTTCTTGATAGATTCACGAATGAAGTACTTGATGACCGAGTTTCGCTCGGCTCCACCCATCAGTTTTCTGAGCTTCTCATAGACCTCGTCGTCGTAGATGAGAGAGTGAGCCGTGCCAGGTCCTGATTCCACGCGACTCATGACGAGTTCGAGTTTCCCCATCGCCTTGTCCATTTTCTGAGAGGCAGAGGACATCGGGGCCGTGGTCTTAGCGAAGTTCTCTGTTGTAGTAGAGAGGTTGTTGACGATCTTATTGATCTTCTCCGGCTCGATGGCGGCGATCAAGAGTTCGAGCTTAGTCATGATGCGATCAGCTTTGTCGGCGATGTTGCCACCTTTTGTCGCGATGGCCTTGAGATCCAAGCTCGCTTCTGCTGCGAGGATATCTTTTTCTGGGTTAAAGGTCGGGCTCTGGTCACCGCCGCCCTTGATCTCGATGTACTTGTCACCCACAAGTCCTGCGTTCTGAATGGCCACCATGGAATCGTTTTTAATCCAGTTGAGGTTTTCGCTCGTGATCGAAAGAGAGATCTCTACTTCCTGTTGGCTAATGATTCGAATCTCTTCCACGGTTCCAATCCGCAGTCCCTTGAGCTCTACGACGGCACCGGTTTTTAAATTTTCGGCATTAAAGACCCGCGCTCGGATCGTGGATTTTGGTGAAAAGAGTGAGGACTCTTTGCCGATGGCCACGATGAGGATCATCATAACGATCGAGAGGGCCGTCACAAACATTCCGACTTTAACGAGGTTTGATTTATCTTGAGCGCGCATAGTTCACCTTTCTAGTTCACTTTTATTGAGCCATGTTAAATTTTTGAACCACCGGGTCCGTGCTTTCTTCAAACTCGCGGATCCCACCAGAGAAAACGATCTTTCCACTATCTACCAGAAGCAATCGATCACACACTTTCTTCGCCGCGGGGATGTCGTGGGTGACGAAGATTCCGCCCACGCCGCGCTTTTTAAATGTATTCATGATATCGAGGACATTTTCCACGTTCACCGGATCCAGGCCCGCGGTGGGCTCGTCGTAGAGGATGATTTCGGGCTTGAGCACCATGGCGCGGGCCAGACCTGCGCGCTTTTGCATTCCTCCTGAGAGGTCCGATGGGAAGAGGTGAGCCGCGTCCTCCATGCGCACAAGGCGCAGCACATCCATCACGAGTTTCTCTTCTTCAGCCGCGGAGAGCTTGAGGTGCTCCCGCACGGGGTAGGCTATGTTCTCGTAGACACTGAGGGAGTCGAAGAGCGCCCCACTCTGGAAGGCGTAGGACATCTTGGTGCGTAGCTCGAAGAGCTCTTCTTCCTGCCACAGGTCGATGCGGGTTTGATTGAAATACACCTCGCCCTCATCCATCGTCTCAAGGCCGATCAGGCAGCGCAGGAGCACACTCTTGCCAGTACCGGAGTTCCCGAGCAGGCCCACGGTCTCACTCTTCTTGAGCTCAAAGCTAATATCTCGGTGAACCGTCTTGGCCCCGAAATTTTTTTTAAGATGTGAGACTTTAAGTACCGTTTGCATAAATCCTAATCAAAAAGAAGAATCAGTATCTTCGAGAGAAAAAAATCTGAGATCAAAATGACGATTGATGAGCGCACGACCACCCAGGTGGCTGCCGAACCCACGCCACGTGTTCCTTCTTTGGTCTGAAACCCTTTCCAGCAAGCCAGCAGCACGATCACCACTGCAAAGAACATGCACTTGATGTAACAGCTGAACACGTCGTGGATCTTAATCGTCGCAAGCACTTTGTTGATGTAGAAGCCGTAGGCCATGTCGAACTCACTGCGAGCGATCATCATGCCGCCGATGATGCCCATGAAGGTCGCCAGGATCCCTAAGAGGGGAAGTGAGACCATTGCGGCCACAAGGCGAGGAACGACAAGCACGCGGATGGGGGAGGTGCCTAAGGCTCGGATCGCATCAATCTGTTGAGAGACATTCATGGCGCCAATTTCTGCGGCGATCCCTGAGCCGATACGACCAGCCACAAGAAGTGAGGTGAAGATGGGTGCCATCTCCCGGATTAATGAGAGGGACACGATGGCAGGGACGTAGAGCGTGCCCCCGAACTTCGCCAATCCATAACCGAACTGTAGAGTCATCACTAGACCCATCACAAACCCAATTACGATGGTGATGGAGAGTGAGCGGCTTCCCAGTTCGATGATCTGTTCGTTCAGGCGTGCCCAGTAGAAGGGCCTGGAGAATATAGCGTGTGTCGACTTGCCCAGAAGAGACATCAGTTCACCAAAGAATTCGAACTGGTCTTTGATTTTCACCATCATTGAAAGCTTACCCGACTCAAGAGGCTTTGAAACACGCGATAACTTTCTTGGTTGCGGTTACGAGGGGTCACGAGGATGAAATCGTAGTAGCAGTGATCGCGACGATAGTTACGGAAATTGATCAATACGATAACGCCGTCAATCTTCGCCTCCGCTTCCATTTCAAAGGCTTCCCTCTCCTGCCACTGCGTCGTATTTTTTCCGAGAGGCTTAAAGGAGTCATAGCTATCAAAGGTCTTCAGCGCCAGGGACTCCAGCGGGAGGGATTGGAATTCACCACAGAAAGAATTAATGACAATCACTTCGCCGGTTTTATTTTGGACCCACACGTGGTCGCTCTCTCGCGGGTCTGTCTTGGTCCAGTCACTGGATTCAAAATTGATTTGATAGTTCGTCGCCTTCGTTGGCTTCGGTGACTTTGGGATGATGCTCGAGCAGGTCACCGCTAAAGTTGACATGAGTAGTAGAATAAAAGATTTCATCGATGTTCCTTATCCCCTTTATTAAAGAGGAGTCGTAAACCTTTGTAAACGAAGCTCGCGCGGGTCAATGTCAAAGATTTGATAGGATTTTTTTGCCGCAGGTAAGATTTTCCTTCACCAGAATCCAAAATGGGTTAAAATTTCCTCATGGGTGACATAACTCTAGGATGGAGTTAGCCCCCAAAGGGACGAATGACAAAGATAAAGACACAGCCACGATGGCCCTTGTATTTATTCTTCAGCGTGTTGTACACGTCCTCTGTCTTTGCTGACTATTTCTCTCAAGAAACATTTAAGACCCATCTCCGCTGGAACCTCATCGTTCCCAAAGAGCAGGTCTCTCTTAAAAAAGAGGGAGCCACACTCTTAATCGAATCCACGAATCTGGAGCTCTTTGATAAGCTAGCGGCCGAGTTAGAGAAAACCCAGAGAGCCGAGGGTTATATTGAAAAGCTCACGATCGAAAAGGGGGGCTTCCCCTCTAAGCCTGCCCGCGCTGTGGTGGAGCTTAAAAACTCAACGGTTGAGCTTTTTAGTTTTTATCGAGATCTCGACAAAAAGTGGATCCTCGACTTTTGGATTAACTCTGATCTCGTGCCATCTAAGGCTGCCTCTCTGCAAAAGCCGGTGCAAAAGCCATTGCCAGTGCCTAAAGCTGAGCCGGTCAAAGCCAAAGAAATTATTCCTGCCCAGAGCCTGCTAGAAATAGTGAAAGTCGAAGAGAAAAAGCTCCCAGAAAAGAATCCGGAGTATCGTGATTTTCGCTATGGCGCTAGCTTCTTCTGGAACTACGAACCACTCTTGCCGCCGATCGAAAAAGACATCATCTTAGAAAGCAAAATTCCTGATTCGCTCTACCCGATCAAAGACCGAGAGCTTCTCGATGACGAGAAAGAAGCGCATCTTCAACTCACCATTAATCTCTATCGCCAGGAGAAGTGGGGCTTGATGAACAAGTCCCTCACTCTCTATGAAAAGAAGTACGGTCGAGACGCGAACTTCACGATCAACGAGTGGATCCGGGCCAATGCGATCCTAAGATCAAACCTCACAAAGAAAGATAAGAATTTGCAGGCTTCGGCCATGAATATTCTTTCGAATCTGATCGATCTCTCAAAAGACTACGAGGTCAAGCGCGCCTCTTATCGCTATTTGATACAGTACCGCATGGATAAGAATGATTACTTCAAAGCGCTTGAGCTCTCTAAAAAATTCTTCGTCGAAGCCAGAAGCGAGTTCGACCACGACATGGTGATCCTGTCCTCGAACGTTATCCTTAATACGCTCGCACGTCTGAGACAGGACGAGCGGATCGGCGAGTTTCTATCCGATAAAAAACTCAACTCTTTACTTGCTCCTCAAATGCTATTGGCCTACACCTCCTACGCTCTCTTAAAGGAAGGTAAGACCGATGAGATCATCCGGCGCTTCAAAGAGCAAGAGAAGGGACTCGCAAAACCCGTTCATCCAGCCATTCTTTTTAACGTCGCAGAGTCGCACTTTCGTGAAGCCAATTACGACGAGGCGATCAAGATGTTTGACGAGTTCCTCGCAAATTACTCTTTCATGATGGAAGCTCCCGCGGCTAGGCTGCGCGTGGCCCTAATGTTTGAGCTCCTTGAGCGCCCGGCAGCACAAGCCATTTCTCTCTATAAAAACTCAATTGATCGCAGCCCGAATGCACAGGTCCGCTACGAAGCAAAACTTCGCTACGTCGGTTTTGTGATGAATCGTAAGCTCTTTCCCACTGTTACTGATCTCGAGAGTGAAGTTTTTCTCGAGCAGTCAGCGGATGAAAAATCAGCAATCACGCCGGAGCTCAAGAAGCTGCTCTGGTTGACTCGCCTGAGAACCATGATCACCAAAAAAGAATTCTCGCAGGCGCTCTCGTATCTCGCTACGATCCCTCTTGATACCCTCAAGCCCTCTGAGCGCAGAGTATTCGAAGGCGATGGAGCTGAGATTGTGTATGGACTAGTTCAGCAGGACTACTTCCAAGAAGACTACACCAAAGCGGTCAAGACCTGGGAAGTGTATAAAGATAAATACGACTCGAAGGTCGCCGCGAATCCTTATATGAATTTCATTATCGCGGAGAGTTTCATAAAGCTCGGTTTGTATGAAAGTTTCGAGAGAGCCTATACTCAACTCAAGGGCATGAAAGATGTGCCCGAACGCGAGTATCCACTCTGGGTCGAGCGGACTAAAACTCTTCCCCTCCAAGACATGGTGGAGGAGCTGGCCCTGATTAAAGCCGTCGCCAATAAAGATTGGGACCAGGCTCGGGCCAAACTGGCCTCGTATCAGGTGTCATTGCGCGCTTCCATGACCTATACATTTTACAAAGCTCAGGTGGATTTTCGGACAGGCAAGTGGGCGGATGCGGCCCAGGAGTATGAAAATGCTCTGGTAAAGCAAGATAGGAATAATCGTCTCACCCCTCGCCAGATGGCTGATCTTTTAATGGGTTACGTGGAAAGCCTGTATAATCTCAAGGACGCAGAGAAGTTTAAATCTGTCGTGAAGGCGTTGGTGAAAGACATCCAACAGTCGAAGTCGGCACCGATCTTGAATGTAGCAGAAAGAGTCAACTACCTCTTGATTGAGAGTTTGGTGGCAGAAGAGACTAAGACTGATTGGAAAGAGATAGAGGAGTTGGTTGTTCAGTTTAAAGAACAATTTATTAAATCTCCTTACACCTCACGAATTGAGTATTTGTTAGGTCTATCTCTTCTGAGAAATGGTAAACTGAAAGAAGGAAGAGCTGTACTAGAGCAACTAATAGAAAAAAAAGAAGTACCGCTTTATGTGAGAGAGATGGCCAGGACGGAATTATCTGATCTCACATTGAAAGAGAAGCGGTTATAAACTTTTGACAACGGACAGGAGGTCTAATGTTAAAGTCAGGAAACGAAATAGTTGGTACTCACCCTAAATTCCAAAAGTCTTTGGAAACAGCAAGAAACGTTGCTGTCACAAAAACTCCTGTCCTCATCAGCGGGGAAGCAGGCTGCGGA
>JAJTIF010000316.1 GCA_021299675.1 Pseudomonadota bacterium
AACTTCTTCGGGCATCCACGTTTCTGATTCGAAGAAGGGAGTCATGGCGTGGTCGACTTTAATACAGTCCTCGATCACGGCACTTTTGGTTTCAGGATTCATGATATAAAGACGCAAGAGGTGCTGCCCTGGAAGATACTCCAGGTCATAGAGTTCAAGCTCTAGACCACGCACAACATCGAGGGCGAGTGACCAAAACTTTTTTTCTAAACCTATGCGTTCTTTTGTTATATCCATAAAAAAAAAGGGCGGAATCCGAAGATATCCACCCTTAAAAATAAAATCCTTAAATGGTAGGTAGCCTGTATATCACGATGGAATTGAGAAATCAAACAGATGCTAGAGAGAGAGCTCCATCATCAGAGCACTTGCCCCATCTGAGTAGTAGCTCTTGGCCCTATGCAGCAACTTAAATCCTAACTTGCGATAAAAGGCCTGGGCCCTCAGATTTGATTCAGAAACCTCAAGATAAATTCGATTAAATCCCTGAGATCGAAGATACTCTTCCTGCATCGCAAAAAAGTCGGTGCTGACTTGGCCTTGTTCAGTGGGTGCCACCACAATTTTTAAGAGATGAGCCAGGGATTCAGCTGAGGATAGATGAAAGAGCGAGAATGCAAGTACATGCTCCCTTTGCCCAACAAAAAGGAGATGGCCCTTCTCATCAATATCTCGCCATTGCTTTTCACTCCATGGATAAGCCATAAAGTTATGGTCTAGCGCAATCACTTGACTCAAAAGTGGTGAGCTCAAAATGGAAGTCAGGACCTGAAACTTCACCAGAAATTCTCGTGCGCCACTTGCTTATCAAGAGAATCGACAAATTGCAGGACCGATTCGACCCGCCGCTTGCGCCAATCGCCGTTGGCCTGAATGCCCGAGGGTGCGTAGCGAGACCTCAAGTAAACCTCAAGCCGCAGCCAGCGCTCGAAGCTTCTACTTAACGGATCCTCTCGCCAATTCACAGCAGGACATCCAGGGGCGCTCGAAACAGCCTTCACGAGAGCCGGATCGAGGTTGACCTCCTGAGTGCTCAGGTAATTGAGGAGCTTGAAGAGCTGACGAGTTGAAGCCAGGAAAATAACAAGATTATTTTCCTTCTCAAGAGGCGTTTTGAGGGTCTTAAGCTGGGTGGCAGTTTCAGAGAGCTTCTTCAGGTATGAATCTGAAATCCACTCCCTTAAGAGTGAATCAGGAAAACGACAAAAAAGAGATTTCAGGTCTTTGTGAGCAACTTCTAGGTCGTGAGCGCCAACCACCATGGTTTCAATTCTATAGAGATAGCGGTCAGAAACCTTGGCAGCATACGCCTGCCCCATCAAGAGGCAGGCGATGAAAGAGAGCTTAAACAGGCGAGCTGATTTCGATGTTTCCGATTTTTTTCTCTTTGATGTAATCATTTTCGCGGTGGAAACGTGCATTCACACGAGGATTAAAGGTATATCCATCTTTTCCGCGCAAGATGTATTGGCGCTTACCGTTCTTCGGCTCTATTAGCTTACGAAGACGAGACACGCTTGTATAGATCAGTTTGTCATGAATCAGAGGATTGTACTCATCTTTCCAGATCATCTTCGCAAGATCTTCCTTGTTATAGTAAATCCCAGGAGTCTTCGCGAGTAGGAAGAGGATTTCAAGGAGCACAAAACGGTGCTTGAAATCAATCACCCCGAGGCTCTTCTCGTGAATCACGCGGTTATGTCGATCGAGGTAGAGATCCACACTTGAGTCATTAACGTCTTCCACCTCAGAGAGGATCAGGTGCTTCAAGCGACGGAAGTTATCATCGTCAGTTGACTGGAGGGCCAGGTTGAAAAGAAGGAGGGCTTTTGAAAACTCTCCCATCTTCTTCATGGCGATCCCTTTATTCAAGAGAACGTAGTTATGCATGTTCCAGCAGCGCTTGGCGTGCAGAAGCTTGAGTGAAGTTTCATAGTGCCCCATCGCTTCAGCATGGTGACCTAGTTCACGAAGCGTATTGGCCCACTGAAGGTGCATCGAACCCTTGAGGTAGCCCTTCTTCAAGATGTTAAGCAGTTCGTTCAGTTGCTCGAGGTTTGAGAGGGATTCCTGGAACTGACCCATGTTGTAGGTATTCGTGGCCAGAGCATAAAGAGATTTCGCCATAAGCTCAGGCTCATTCTCCATTTGGGCTTTACGGTAAGCTTGCTGGAAGTTCTTATGAGACTCTGTAAAGTCACCTTTATAAGTCGACACCACACCCAAACAATAGAAATACTCTGAGTTCAGACTTGGGAGTTCAGACACCATTTGCGTAAGGAGATCTGAGGAGAGGTTGATGTACTTTTCAGCCTCAGCCTCGTTAAGTCCCTCGGAGTAGATACGAATCAGAAAGCCGTAGATTTTAAACACGGCAAAGGCGTCCTGTGGGAGCTCCGTGCGTGAAAGAGAACTGAGGAAGTACTCCTCTGCTTTTTCGAAGTCGGCTTTGTCGTAGAAGACTTTCGCCAGGCGGTAGTATCCCTGACCTTGCAGGCGGGACGAGTCGGCTGGAAGATGGGCCAGAAAGCTATCATCTTTTTTTAGATCAAGTAGTGAGTGCGCCATTGATTGCTCAATTTGCGTCGTCTCTTGATTAGTACTCATGAATGACCTCCTAAAGTAAGATCTTCCAGACCTTACAATTTATGACCACACTTAAACCCCACTCGAATCAAAAAATCAAGTGAGCCTTAAGAAACCTGCTAAATCTCACCTAAACATCATTGAATTCGACTAGTTGCACAGTGTAAGAATGACCCTACACCGAGTCCTGGACGATCCCGGTTTTGGCGTTTCGCACGTTGCATCTTACAGCTGTAAGTTCAGAAGGCTAAAGTTGAAGATTCATCATCCTATCTCTTTGAAAAAACATCCTTCTCTATGTTAGAGTGGCTTGTTTTTCAAAGATAAAGGGAAGTTACATGGCTAAATACGAACTCGATACAATCCGACACTCCAGCGCTCACCTCATGGCCCAGGCCGTGATGGAGCTCTTTCCTACCGAAAGTGTGCAGCTGGGGATTGGACCTGTCATTGAACACGGCTTCTACTACGACATCGAGATGCAGACAAAACTGACTGACGAGCATTTATCTCAGATCGAAGAGAAAATGAAGGAGCTCATTAAATCCGACCTACCGGTGGTTCGTTATGAGGTTTCCCGCGAAGAAGCCCTCAAGCTCTTTGCCTCGCGGGGCCAGGCGCTGAAGCTAGAGCTGATCCGCGACATTCCTGATGGCGAAGTGATCAGTTACTACACTCAAGGAGAGCACTTCTTTGATCTGTGTACTGGACCTCACGTGGAGAAGACTTCTCATCTCCCTCAGTTTTTTAAACTTCAACACACCGCTGGTGCCTACTGGCGAGGTGACCAAACCCGCCCGATGCTCCAGCGCATCTATGCTCTCTGTTTTAATTCAAAAGACGAACTCAAAGCGCACCTGCGCTTTCTGGAAGAAGCGAAAAAACGTGACCACAGAAAACTCGGCAAAGATCTTGGACTATTTATCTTTGATCCAGTCGCACCAGCCTCTCCCTTTTTTATGCCGAAGGGAGCAACCGTTTATAATGGCCTGGTTGACTTCATCCGCCGCCTCTACGTCGAATACGGCTACCAAGAAGTGATCACACCGCAAGTGCTCGATGTGGACCTGTGGCACACATCGGGTCACTACGAAAAATACAAAGAGAACATGTACTTCACTCACATAGACGAAAGAGAGTTCGCTCGCAAGCCGATGAACTGCCCTTGTCATATGTTGATGTTCTCACACCACCGCTACTCTTACCGCGACCTTCCTCTTCGCTTCGCTGATTTCGGCCGGCTTCACCGGTATGAGAAATCAGGCGTAGTGGCGGGACTCACTCGCGTGCGTACTTTCTGCCAAGATGACGCTCACATCTTTCTCGCCTCACAGGATATCGAGAAAGAAGTCCTGAGCTTGATGGACATGTTCTTTACTTGCTACAAACACTTTGGATTTGAGAAAATCAAAATTGGCTTCTCAACTCGTCCAGCACAGCGCGTGGGGAGTGACGAGACCTGGGATCAAGCCGAGGCAGCTCTGAGATCTGCGCTTGATGCTTCCGGGCAAGAGTACTTCATCAATGAGGGCGACGGTGCCTTCTATGGTCCAAAGATTGATATCCAGATTGCCGATGCCATCGGTCGCTATCATCAGTTGGGTACCATCCAGCTCGACTTCCAACTTCCGGATCGCTTTGATCTGAAGTTCACTAATCCACAAGGAGAAATGGAGCGACCGGTTGTCATTCACCGCGCTCTCCTAGGCTCTCTCGAGAGATTTGTCGGTGTTTACCTTGAGCACGTGGGTGGAGCCTTCCCTTTTTGGCTCGCACCTGAGCAGGCCATCGTTATTCCGATCGGAGAGAATCACCTTGATGCTGCTCGAAAATTATCCCGTGACCTCACCATCAAGGGCTACCGGGTCCGTGTAGACGATAGGAATGAGAGCATGGGTAAAAAAACACGTGAAGCTCAAACCAGCAAGACTCCTTTCATGTTGGTCCTCGGTGATAACGAGGTCAACGAAGGGACTGTTTCGGTCAGAAGATACGGTGAAATGAAGTCCGACGTCCTGGTCCGCACTGATCTTTTGGCGCTTTTTGACGGTCTATCCCTTGAGAGACTTCCTGAGAAGTTTCGTTAACACAGGTAAATTTAACCACTTAGAACTATTTTATCTCTACTCTTAGGAGTCGAGATAAAATGGGTTTATGTTGAGTGCTATCTCCACTCCCCTCGAACAGCACCGCTTAGTGCTTAAGCTTCGCCCCTTGCTCACGGGTCAACTCTTTTTAGCCACTAAGCTCGAATCCCCAGTCTTCGTCTGGAGTGGAGGCTTATTTAATCCTGTCTTTCAGGCCGGGGAGATCCCCAACAGAGAAAGAATCCGGGAGCTGCTGACGGAGCAGATCAAGGAGGTTTATCTCTATCCAGCCGATGCAAAAGCGATCAGCGATCAGCTCGAACAAACTCTGATTAAAGTGACTCGCTCGCTCTCAGTCGGAGATCCCAAAGAAAATGGTTCACGAGCACTGAAACTCATGTCGCTTAACTTGGACTCCCTGTACAAAAATCCTCATGACGATCAACTCCTCATGAAGCAGTTTCAGAGTAGCCAGAACATGGCGAAGTTTTTAATTGAAAATAAAAAGATCATTCCACTCTTTTTTAAAGATATCGGAAAAGAAAAATTTCATTTCACTATTCTCCAGCCCATGATGAGCTCTATGCTGCTGCTGGGATACCTGCAGTCAATTCATCTCTTTCACGAACGTGAAATCGAAACACTCTTCCTTACCAGCCTCATGAAGGATGTTGGTCTGGGCCTCATTCCTGAAGATAAGTATGACATCAAGGGACTCACTCACGACGAACAAGTGCTCTTCGCTCACCATGCCCAGTTCTCCTATGATATTTTGGATGGACGGATTCCTCTCACAAAAAATCAACTCTCAATCATCAAGCACCACCATTTTTTAAACGATCGCCTCAAGCGGATTCTTAACAAGGAAAAGCCTCGTGCGGGAGAAGATGGGATGATGTTTGGCGTGGAGAGCACCATGGTGGCCGTGGCTGACATCATCGTCGCTATGACATCTAATCGCCCCTATCGCCAGGGCCTCAGCACTTATCAATCCTTAGAGCTGATTCGTAAGATGATCGGAGACGAATACCCTCAGGAATTCCGCGCCCTCGTCGTGTTTTTGAAGAACTTCCTTAAGTAGCCGAAGAGATTGCTCAATTAACACTTTCTAACACCGTCATTTTTTTGAAATAACACCTTTTCAATCCCCTCTCTGATCCGTGATCCTGATTGTATCCACGCCCATGGAATCCAAGGAGGGAAGAAATGGCTCAAGCTCAAAGCCCATTAACGGGAATCATTGAAGAAGACAAAGTTGTAATCGATTTTGGTGAGTTCGAAGGTAAGTCAGTGCTCGAGATCGCTGATACGAAGCCTGACTACTATGAGTTCCTCGTGAGCCAGAAAGACTCAGGAAACTTTTCAATCAGAAGAACTAAGGATAAAATTTACCGACTTTATATTCATCAAACTCACCTCAACTAAGCTGACGTGAGTTTCTTTAAGAGAGGTGACGCTTGAAACATTTGATTTGGATTTTGATGCTCTGTTCGTCTGTCTCGTTTGCTCAGTTCAAGCACGAGAGCGACAAAGAACTCGCAGCATTCTTTAAAGACTTTATTCTTAACCCTGACAAACAGAACGTCCCTAAGGGTCAGAAGTATGGTCCCTTCAAGCCTGGAATCATGGCTGACATCAAAGCCTCACCTGTTAAGCGCCGCCATTTCGCTGTTGGTATGGCCCGTCTTTACTTATTTGACCACATCGCAGGTCGCTACCCTGAGTTCGAAAAGAAATTTGGTAAGATGGACGACGCCAAAGACAAGAAGATCTGGGGTATCGTTCTTGAATCTGTCTATGCTGAGAAGGATGATGTCATCACAAAAATGGTTGATGACCAAAACTTTCGCTTAGAAGTATACAAGACGAAGCTTGATAACGTTCTCAAGTTGAAGTCTCTTAAGTAAGATTTTCTCTTTTAATTTTTAAAATATGCGAGCGGATGTTTTCCCTCGCATATTTTAGAAGTCTCTGATCCACATCTGAATAAAGTATCACTAAAATTTCGTCCTCATTCTTCTGCCCTTTCAATAGATCAATGATCTGAGCTTCCCGCATTTTTCTGTGAGTCAGCGTCCGCTCCAAGATAGTCACGCCTCCGAGGGCAATGCCATGGGAGGGTATCACTGCCTCAGGAGATAGATTGATCACCCTCTCCAAGGTTTTTAGGTACTCTGCCATATCGCCCTCGCTACCACCGATGACAACGGTGCCGACTCCCTGAAAAAGATCCCCCGCTAAAAACCAAGAGCGACTCTGGGGCATCAGGGCCAGCTGCCCTTTATCATGACCGGGAACTTCGACCACCCTCACATCCTGACCCAACCACTTTGTGACCACCTGAGTGTCCTGCGCCCGCAAAAGAGTGAGCCTGGAGAAGTAGTCAGGCCGCTGGGCCTCGATGCGCATCTGGGTGTCTGCACTTAAGTAAATGGGCAGGTTTCTCTTTCGTGCCAGATCTGGAGCAAACTGATGGTGATCGACGTGGTGATGAGTTAAAAAAACCGCTTTGAGCTCTTCATCGCGAATGGAATAGAGAAGTTTCTCCAACTCGTTTTCATCTTTGGGTGAAGGATCAATGACAAGATCACCGATCACGAGGGCGTTGGTTCGATTGGCCGGCGGTAAGGTGTGCGAGAGGGGCATGTACTGTCGGACACCGCAAATGGTTTCGATCATGGGCACTTCAAGACTTGGATCGTACTCTAGGTCTAATTTCTCTTGGGAGCAAAACGGATTTTGTGCCAGCAGCTTCACCACCCGTAGAACGGGAGGAACAACCAGCATTTCTCCTGCCTGATATTTCGCTATAAAATCCTCTGGCTTCATCCACTGGGCGATCTCAGCTTCGTTGGTATCGACCGTAAAAGAAGGCTTCTCCTTAAGGTGAATACCGTAAAAATAGGTACGGAAACGATAGGGATTAAAATCTGGAGTCAGGGCCATTCCAATTGATTTTAAATCGGTTATGGTGCCGGTATTGAGGAGGTCATAGAGGTCAACACCTAGTTCTTCTTGCGCTTCTCGCCGGATAGCACCCCAGAGCTTTGGGGGGATGTTGTTAATCAAGGGGTGCGTGTCTTTTGAGTCAGCATCAACCTCATCCACCTTCCCTCCCGGAAAAGCCCAGTAACCAGGAAAAGCCCGCAAAAAGTTCTGCCTCTTGATGGGAAAGATTTCATCCTTACACACCAGGACAATAGAGACCGCATCTAGGATACTAGACATTCAGGGCACTCGCTTTAAGGTAGCGGACCTCACGGTATCCTTTTACGTTATCGAGTTTCTGAAGGTAACTGTAACGCTCACTCGGATGGATGCCCGAGACCGCTAACACTTTGTCCCTTATGCTCAAAGCAATTTCTCTTTCTTGACGGTGCCAAGCCGGCATCAGTTTGCGCAGGAAGCGAGCGTGTCGCATGAGCTTCAACATCCAGGGCTTGGGACTAAAGTCGAACTCAATTTTCTTACCCAGCAGCTCAAACGCCGGACGATTGATATGCACCACAGAGTATTTCTTACCAAGATGCTTATAGCGTTCTTCATCTTGCGCCACTTTCAGTGGTGAAATCATGAGATGAGAAACAAACACCTCATCTTTGATCCAAAAAGTCTTCGCCAGAACTCTCAGCGCAATCTGCGACTCTTGAGTAGAGAGATTCGTTTTCTTAAGCTCTCGAGCAAGGCTTAAAAAATTATCTAGCCATTTTCCGTGATCAAAGACTATTAAATCATGAATGTACTGAGCGATATGTTGCACATCGATCTCTGGGTATAGGCCCTCGAGCTCACGTCGTGCATGATTAAACTGACTCACTAACACTTCTTTATTTTGCCAAGGTAGAGCGCTCATCCTTACCGAAGATTGAATCAAGGGGATCAGGTTCACGGTATCGGGTGAGTATTTAAATGTCCCCAAAACCCAACCGCGGCCCATCTCAAAAGCTTTTCGATTGTTTTCAAACTCCGCTTTTGGAACCGCAGCCTGCAGCGCCTGCTCCATGTCACTTAAGCTAAATGGAACTAGACCCTCTTGGAACATCACACCTAAAATAATGGCTGAGCTATAAACAGACTTCTGGAAGAACTTGAAGGAGATTTCTTTGAAGGGGCCGATGATAACTCTCTCTCCTAAAACTGAAGTAAGCTCCGCGCGCAGGTCCTCTGCCTTAAGCGGGCTCGCTTCAACCGCACGGTCGAGCATGATAGAAAGGGGTACCTGGAAATCTTGGTCAACGATCAACACACCCGTGGCGCTGAGATAGCTGAGTGCCCGGGCTCCCTCAAGAAGATCCGGAGACACCACGATATTCGCACTAGCGATAGGCACAAGTTGTGGCTGTGAAAAACCCTTGGGGTATAAGCTCAAGTGACTGGTGACGGATCCATTACGTTGGGCAAGGCCCTTCTGGTCTACGAACTTGAAGTCGAGATCTTCCCGACCTCCCATATTCTGGGCAGCCTCGGCAATCACGCGGGAGACAGTCGTCACCCCCGAGCCCCCCACTCCGATCACAATCCCACGCCAGTCTTCGCCCTGAGCAATTTGTTCGAATTTAACCTTGGGCACAGGCAGTGATAGGCTTTGAGCATCGATGGGCTTTGATTGCTCTAAGTACTTTGTGGGATGGTAGTCACTGACCTGAACCAGCTCAAAACTTGGGCACGCCTTAAGTTTGGTGCAGTAGGAATCCGAGACACAAATCTGAGGGTCAATAGTGACTTTGGTCCCATAAGCATCGAAGGTTTGAGAGAGCCCCGGGCATCCCGTCATGTCAACACAGACGCGGCAGTCTTCACAGGCCAGAGTGTTAATCTGGTAGAACTCACGGGTCTTTTGCACTCCGTTTTTAAAGAGTGTACGCTCTTCCCGCTTCTTGCGACCATGAAAAGTCAGGCCACACTCCTTATCGGAGACAATAACCTTCACTCCTGCTTTTTGGACAAAATCAGTAAGAAGATTTTTGTAGAAATACCGATCGGAAGGATTAATCTGAATCGCTTCGTCTACGTTCAGGGAGCGCGCCACCTGCAGCATACTTTGACGAGGCCGTGCAAGTCCCTCAACTGAGACACCGGAGACAGGGGTTACTTGGTGACCTGTCATGGCGGTGTTGTCGTTATCTAACAAAATGTAAGTGATGTTGTGGCCCATCTGAACAGAATTTGAAATGGCTGTCATACCAGAATGAAAGAATGTTGAATCTCCCATGAGTACGACCGAGGGATTGGTGGTGAAAAGATCTGTACCTGCACCGAGAGCTCCACCCTGTCCCATGGCCGAGAGATCGTGCATCTCTTTGAAGGGCTCAAGAAACGATAGAGAATAGCAGCCCACATCACCGTGAGAAATGAGCTTGATGTTTTTTTGAGCTAAATCATTTCGAATCTCTTTCATGATCGAGAGAGTCTCACGGTGAGGACATCCAGGACAAAAAGTGGGCAGCCTTACGGGTACAGTGAGGTTCATTTTAACAGGAGTTAAAGTTTGGATGCGCTCGACGTTCACTGTCCACTGAGAAAGAGCTTCACGAAGCCCTTTGCGAACGTGCTCAGAGTTCAAACCTCCGAAAGCAGGAAATCCTTCCAGATTTCCAAATTTCTTACCCCACACCTCTGCCTCAATCTTCTCTTCCATGCAAAGGGACTTAATTTCTGCCTCAAGGAATCCTCTCTTCTCTTCCACCACGAGGATATGCCTATGGTTCTTTAAAAATGGAACCATCTGGTCCGGATTCAAAGCATAGGAGCCAGCAACTTTATACAAGTGGACAGACTTGAGTAGATCCGCCTCTTCCAAGACCTGTTTCACGGTCTCAAACACAGCACCCACACTGATGATGCCGATCTCTGCTTGGGAGTTACCAAAGGTTTTATCCAGACGACATTTTTTGAGAGCAGCCAGATACTGAGGAAATCTCTCCTTAAGCATACGTACATCCGCACCGAGGGAGTTCGGCGGAACCATAACATTTTCAGACAAATTAAACTTTCCAGGATCGAGCTCAATCTTATGCGAATCAATTTTTTTCTCAGGTTGGATAGAAACACGCCCGCCGCCTTCTGCCATCGAGGTGGTCAAAAGCACACCTACATAAACACTTGAGTCCTGCGAGAGTTCAAGCGCCACACGCATCCAGTCTTTGAGTTCTTGAGGAGTAGAAGGTTCCAGGAATGGGATATGAAGATGTTTATACAGATACCGAGAGTCCGCCGGAGTGGAGGTGGAAATAGACCAAGGATCATCGCCCACGGCAATAACGACACCAGATTTTTTGCCCTCAGCATTGAGTTGTCCCGGATTAGCAAAGTTACCGACAGAGAGCGCATCACTGGCCACATGCAGACCCATGGACTTCATGCCGACTAGAACATTTTGTCCTGCCATTTTAGCGCCACTGGCCATGGCTGCGGCATTAGCCTCTGAGTTAGCAATGACAACTCTAATGCCTTTTTGTTTTAACTCATCTTGTCGCTCATACAGGATATTAAAGAAATCAGCTAAGGGAGACCCAGGATAACCTGTGTAGAGATGAAACCCAGCCTCCAGGCCGCCTTGAATGAGTAGCTCATTTCCATTGAGGATTTGGACAGACATAGGTGCTCCTTATGCGGACATCATAGCTTCTCTAACGCTTCAATTCAATCGACATGGCCATGACGAGGGGGAATAAAAAATCAAAGACACTGTGCTTAATTTTTGACATTTTCACTGGCGGGGTGAATCATGGGCAGAGGAGAAATATTTATGCAAAATCCAGTCGGCCTCAAGTCTATCGATCACCTTGAATTTACCGTAGATTCACTTAACTCTCCTACCGTGAAGCTCTTTCACAAGATGGGTTTTCAGGTCACGGCAGAAGCCCCAAAGAAAAAACTTTTTACCCAAGGCCAAGCACGATTCCTCGTCACCGAAGAGGCAGGCACATGCCACTCTCGTCAGTACTTCCAAAAGCACAGGGAAGGTGTTTCAAAAATGTCCTTTCAAGTTGATTCCGTGGAGAAAGCCCTGGATCAAGTTCTCAAAAACGGCGCGAAGCTCGTGAATGACTTAAAGGTGACTGAGACTCAGGAGGGAGTGATTAAGACCGCGGCGATTCAAGGCTTTGGAGATGTACTCAATGAGTTCGTCGAAAGACCGAGCCTCCTTTTTCGCCCCGGCTTTACGACCAGTGAAGATCAACTTGCACAACCGCTCCAGACGAGAGTCTCGCGGATCGATCATCTCACCAACAATGTTCCCAAAGGTGAAATGGAACATTGGGTAGAATTTTATAAGCGCACCTATGGCTTCATTGAAACACGCTATTTTGATATCAAGGGTAAGAAGACGGGCCTCAACTCAAAAGTGGTACAGCTCGCAGACAACTCCATCATTATCCCCATCAACGAGCCAGAGGTCGAGGGCGGAAAAAGCCAGATCCAAGAATTCCTTGATTTGCACAAGGGAGCGGGCGTCCAGCACATCGCCCTGATGACTCCGAATATTATTTCAACCGTCGGTGAGCTGAGAGAGCGAAACCTCGAATTCCTCGATGTTCCAAAAACATATTACGAACTCATTGCCTCAAGACCCTTCAAGGTCACCGAAGACCTCGGTGTTCTTGAAAAACTACGTCTACTCGCGGACGGAGACGAGCACGGCTACTTGCTTCAGATCTTTTCACAGACCTGTATCGGTCCTCTCTTTTTTGAGTACATCCAGCGCAAAAAACATTGGGGTTTTGGAGAAGGCAACTTCCAGGCACTTTTTGATGCCATTGAGAGAGATCAAGAAAAACGTGGCTACATCTAGGAGTAAGTTATGTTCGAATTCATTAAATACACAACTGAAGCCCAGACGGCGGTCATCACCATCAACCGCCCCGACGTCTACAATGCTCTCAATACGAAGAGTAAAAGTGAAATCATCCAGGCAATCGAGCTCGCGAACTCAGACTCACTTGTACGCTCGATCATTTTGACCGCGTAAGGCAAAGCTTTCTGCTGAGGTCAGCGCATCAATGACCGCGCGGTGGACTCTAGAAAGGAGCCAGTGGATATTGGTCACACCTTGGAGACAGAATGGAACCCACTCATTCAGAGTATCCGCTCTTCCAAGAAAATGGTGATCGCGGCCATCAACGGAGTTGCTGCGGGAGCAGGTCTCTCCATCGTTTTGGCTTGTGACTTAAAAGTGGCCCTTCCCAAAGTACGCTTCATCTCAGGTTTTACACAAATCGGACTTTGTCCGGATGCGGGGCTCTCCTACCAGCTCGTCCAAACGATGGGCTACACGCAAGCTCTCTCCTACGCCCTTCTGGGCCAACCCATGCTAAGCGAAGAGATGCACACGCGTGGATTTCTGACGACGATTGCGGAAGATCATATGCACGAGGCGCGTTCACTGGCGCAGAAAATCAACCAACTTGCTCCGCTCTCGGTTGAGCATGTGAAGAAAAATTTTCAACAGGCGCAAGAGAGCCGTTTTTCTGAAATCCTGGAGATGGAAAAAAAATCCCAGCAATTTCTCGGGTTCTCCCAAGATTACCGGGAAGGTGTCACAGCTTTTCTTGAAAAGCGGGCCCCGCAGTTCAAGGGAAATTAATGAGCATTGAACTCAAGAGTGTGGTGATCATTGGTGCCGGGACGATGGGGGCCAGCATCGCTCAGTGGTTTGCGGGCCATGAGGTCAAAACGATACTTTGCGACATTCACTTCCCTCAGGCAGAAGAGGCTAAGAAGAAAATATTCGAGGGCATAGATAAGCTCGTAGAAAAGGGAAAGCTCAGCACGACAAAAGCTGAGAAGGTCAAAAGCCTGATCTTCATTTCAAAGATGACTGAACTTCCACACTCAGCAACTCTGGTGATCGAAGCTATCGTAGAAAATCTAACGATCAAAAAAAATCTCTTCGAAAAACTCCAGCATCATTTTGATGCCCAGACTATTTTATCAACCAACACATCGAGCTTTCCCATCACCGAACTGGCCCAGGCGATCGATGAGGGCAGAAGAAAAAATTTCATCGGCTTACACTTTTTTAATCCTGCGACAGTCATGAAATTGGTTGAAATTATCAAAGGAGCTGAAACAGATCCTCTGCTGGCCCAGTCTCTCTACGATTGGTTTCAAAAATGCGGTAAGGAACCAGCCCTTTGCACGGATTCTCCAGGCTTCATCGTTAATCGTGTCGCGCGGAGTTTTTACGGCGAGGCGCTTCGGATCGCTCAGGTGGAGTCCAGTGATCTGATCAAAGAGATTGACCAGGTCATGCGAGAAGTTGGACAGTTTAAAATGGGGCCATTTGAACTAATGGACCTCATCGGAATCGACACCAACTATTCTGTGACTTGTTCCGTATGGGAGTCCTTTGGCAAGAGCCCACGCTTCGAGCCTCATTCTCTGCAGAAGAAACTAGTTACGGAGAAAAGATTTGGTCGTAAAACCAAGAAGGGGTTCTATGACTACCCCTAATTTTATTTTCGAGAAAGATCTTAGATCAAAAGATGAGAAAATCGATTTTCTCAGACGGCATTCAGGCCAGCTTGTAATCATGGACCTCACGGCATTTGAGAAGGGATACTTTTTTAAAAAATTCCCCAATCTCATTGCCGCCACTTCTATTCACTTGAATCCAACTAACAAATGTGAAGTGACGATCAAAGCACACCATGAAGCTGTCCATCATTTTTTATCCTCTCAGGGACTGCTCCCTGTAGCCGTCGCTTCTCTCGAAGGCTACTTCCATCTCCCCCGCATCCTCTCTACCATAATCAATGAAGCGTACTACTCACTGGAAGATGACATCGCTTCTGCCGATGATATCGATCGCGCCATGAAATATGGAGTGAACTACCCGGAGGGGCCCTTCGCCTGGAGTAAGGGCAAAGAGAGTTTTGTGGTGAGTTTGCTGGATAATCTCTTCGATGAAACAAAAAGCGAGCGCTACAAAGCTTCACGCCTGTTGCGCGAACGATCAGTCAATTAGACTAAAGTCACAGCACTCTTGCTTAAAGATGGCGATGGCTTCATCAATCGTATCTACTAGCCTAATGTAGGAGAGCTCTTCGGGGCTCATCAGACCTTGGGCCACTATCTGTTGATTCATCCAATCGAGTAACCCCTGCCAGTAGGATTTTCCACAAGCCACCAGAGGAAAGCGTGGCGACTTTTTGGTCATCATCAGGTTGAGTGCCTCAAATAATTCATCTAATGTCCCTGCACCTCCTGGGAGGAGCAAAAAACCCTGTGAGAAATTAATCAAACCAGTTTTGCGATTAAAAAAATAACGAAAAGTGATGATGTCATGGAGGTAAGGATTAGGCTTTTGCTCATGCGGCAACAAGATGTTCATACCAACGCTCACTCCGCCAGCTTCAAAGGCTCCCCGATTAGCGGCTTCCATCATGCCAGGACCACCGCCGGTGATCACACTAAAGCCATTTTGAGCGAGCTTCATCCCTGACTGAAAAGCCATTTGGTAGTAATCACTATCTGGTTTGACCCGTGCCGACCCAAAGACTGTGATGGCCGGTTGATTGATGGCAATTTTACGAAATCCCTGAATGAAATCATTTCTAATGGAATCGGCCCATTGGTTTAGCTTCGTCTCCGTTAATCTCATACCATCCCTATCAGTTTTGTGCGAGGTGACTCTTTGCCTGAGCCTAGTTATGATTTTATAATATCATGTTGCGAGGGGCATTATGCGTGAAATAAAACTTTTCATCAATAATCAGTGGGTGGATTGCACCTCAGGCAAAAATACCAATAGCCTCAACCCTGCCGATAGCACCATCGTCGCCAGAGTCCACCTCCCTCGGCAAAAGACATAGACCGGGCCCTTGAGGCAGCTCAGAGTTGCCTCCATTCCCAGGCATGGAGACAAACGACCCTCGCCCAGAGGTCACAGATTCTCGAGAATATCGCGGAAAAGATAAAAGCCCGCAAAGACGAATTCATCGAAGCTGAAATCAATGATTCAGGAGCGGTCTTTCGGAAGGCGAAGACAGATATTCAAAACAGCATCAACCACCTCAAGGTGGTGGCGAAGCAAATGCTCGAGCTTAACCTTTCCTATCAGGACAAGAATTACTCGAGACCCAGCTTTTCACGAAACGAAATAATCCGTGAGCCTGTCGGTGTCTGTGCGCAGATTATTCCCTGGAACTTTCCAATCCTGATGGCAGCATGGAAGATTGCTCCCGTGATTGCCACCAGCTGCACCTCAGTGCTCAAACCTGCCATTGAGACCCCGCTGACGGCGAGCCTGCTGGCAGAGGTGATATCGCAAACGGCCCTTCCTCCCGGCGTGATTAACATGATCAATGGAGGAGCTGCCGAAGGTCAGTACCTCGTTCGCCACAAAATAGTTAGGAAGATTGCCTTCACTGGATCCACCCAGGTTGGAAAACAAATCATGCAACACGCGAGTGCAGATCTCAAGCGAGTGACCCTTGAGCTTGGCGGAAAAAGTGCCAATATCATTTTTGAGGATGCTGATTTTCAAAATGCCATTGAAGGAGCTCTCTATGGGTTTCTTTTTCACAGTGGGCAAGCTTGTACATCGGGCTCACGCATCCTCGTGCAACGGAGTATCTATAACGAATTCAAAGAAGCTCTGCTCGAAAAAATAAAAAAAGTGAAGGTCGGTGTACCCAAGAGTCCAGACACGGGGTTTGGTCCTGTCATTAATAAAAAACAAGGAGAAAGCATCCTGGCTTTTATTGAAGAGGCGAAATCCCAAGGAGCAACTCTTTTGTGCGGCGGAAGTCGCCTCAAGGGACTGGGTCTTGATTCCGGCTGGTACATTGCACCGACAGTGTTTGAAGCAAATGCAAACCACCGGATCTATAATGAGGAAGTCTTTGGACCGGTCGCCACCTTGGCACCTTTTGATTCAATGGAAGAAGCCATCGGACTGGCGAACCAAACCAACTATGGCCTAGCTGCCGGTGTGTGGACTAATGATGCGAATCTCGCTCGATCAGTCGCTGGACAGCTTGAGGCTGGAACGGTCTGGATCAACGAGTATCACTTGCTCAATAGTGGGATCCCCTTTGGAGGCTTCAAGCAGTCTGGCCTGGGACGAGAATTTGGTATCGAGGGCCTAGAGTCTTACCTAGAGACCAAGCACTTTGGGTCTCAGACTGTCTCAAGAAACCTTGGTTCAGCTCAATATACTAAGTGATATCCAGAATCTTTGGCAGAGCTGCGGCGTAGGTGGCGACGGGCGTACCGGTGAACTTTTTCTTTAACCCCTCATAGACATCTTTCACGGGTAAGTTGGAATCCTTCAGCAAGGAATAGCCCATTTCTTCGGACACCATGTAAACGTAAGCTAGAGGAGAGACGTTTGCCGAAATCTTCTGAGGAATTTTTTCGCCGTCCGGGCTCCCATGGTGCTGGGCCACCAGCAGCGATACATCTTTTGTGACAAAATTAGCCTGAGTGATGATCTGGGATGACCTCTGTGCATGGGATAAGACGAGGAGCTTATCCTCCCCTTTTAATTCCTGTGCCATATCATATGATCGATAGTGAATAAAATTTGGCTCACTTAAGGACATGTCGGCAAAGAGGGCCACCCCCGCAAGCCGCGATGCTTGCTCATCTTTAGTCACCCAGTCTGTGCTGAGAACATGCTGGCCACACAACAAGGTGGTGAGTCTGACGAGCTTAAAATGGAAATCGAGCGTAGGGTCCTGGGATAGCCGTTGGTACCAGTCTTTGATAGGCGTATGCGTAGAGGACAAACTACTCTTCGCGAGATTGGTCATCCACGTATCACAGAGATCAACCACGGCAGGCTTCACGCCAACCTTTTTAATCATATCCCCAAGGGTATAGAAAACCTTCTCGTTGGATTGAATGTCTGATACGGTAACAGATTTTTTTTGAATCTCACCCTTGAGGGTCGTGATGACTTCTTTGGAAAATAACTTTATCGAATCTTTTTCAAGCCAGAGCTCAGTCATGCCACGGCTTTTGAATTTTTCCAAATCTTCTTTGGTGATCTCGTCTTGAGCAAAGAATCTTTGGACGAAGTGGGGCTTACCTTCTTTGCTCATCTTGATATAGACATCGACAGGGAGTTTGCGAAAATGTGTAAAAAGATGCAGCGGCATTGAAGTGTAACCATCAGACAAGTGGTCAGAGAGCCGATCAACGATCTGCCCCACCAAAAGACTCATGTCAGAGGACTGCGAGTCCCATTTAAAGACGAGAGCATTATAGTCACCGAGATCAACGAGGTTGTGATCGGTCACGATGAGGTGGAATTTGGTTCCGAACTGCAAAAGCTGCTGCAGTTGTTCCAGATTATGTATTTCAATCAAGTTTAATGAGTCATTACCAGACAGGAGTGCTCGCAGAGTATCACTTTGCGTCTTTGAGGAAATAAATAGGGCCACATGTTTCATCACAGGGCATTTTAACATAAAAAACCCGGCATTCGCCGGGTTTTCTTGACTTCAGATTGCAGTTTTTTCTTAACAATTAGCCGATCAACTTCAGGGCATTCTGACCAGTCATGTTGGCCTGTGCAAGAACCGAAGTACCTGCAGAGTTCAAGATGCTGTTTCTTGCTTGCGTTGCTGTTGCATCGGCGTAGTCCACATCACGTATACGTGAGTTGGCTTGGCTCATGTTTTCAACATTCACTTGCAAGTTGTTTGAAGTTGAGATCAAACGGTTTTGGATCGCACCGAGGAAAGCTCTGTAACCAGAAACTTTTTCAATTGCTTGGTCGACCGACTGAAGAGACGACTGTGAACCATCCTTGGTTGAGACGTCTAGCTCAGAAACGCCAAGGCTAGACATTCTAGCGTTGACCTGAGATGAGTCGTAACCAATACGATCTTGGAAGCCATCATTTTTCACACCGATCTGGAACTCAAACTTCTTGCCGTTACCATCGAGGAGCTTCTGGCCGTTGAACTCAGTCACCTGAGAAATACGATCGAGTTCCTGCTTCAGGTTTTGGTACTCCATATTTGTCATGGATCTCTCAGAGTCACCCACAGTGTCTGAAGATGTCTGGATCGCCAATTCACGCATACGAGTCAAGATAGAAGATGTTTCGTTCAAAGCACCTTCTGCTGTTTGGATCATTGAAATACCGTCGTTGGCGTTACGATCGGCTTGTTTCATTGAACGGATGTTTGCTTTCATTTTTTCTGAAATCGCAAGGCCCGCGGCATCGTCAGATGCCTTGGTGATGCGAGATCCAGAAGAGAGCTTTGCAAGGTTATCTTGCGTCTCTCTTGTGTTGGTGCTCAAGCTACGTTGAGCGGCCAGTGATGCTACGTTAGTATTAATACGAAAACCCATCAGAATCCTCCTTGGTTGATAGTCCCTCACCTGCATCCGTGGTGATTCTTTTTCCCAACCTTGAGAAAATGATGAGCATCCGTGCTCTGGTAGTCTGTTCCCTCTAATGAGGTGAACAATAATCTTTTCGGACTCCATAAAAAGAACTTAATAGGGCTTAAAATTATTTTTAAGATTTCTGAATAATCCATTTCCATCAATGGCTTACAAATAGCCGTCAAAAATGCTCGGTAGGCAAAACCCACTTAAAAGGGTATCATGGTCCCATGAAAAGAAGTCTTAACCGTGTTATTTTGATTCAATCCAACGATGAATTGGCGCAGTACACGACTGCCCTCTTAGATAAGATCGGTTTTCGCCATATCCACCGTGCTGCGAGCACGACAGATGCCCTCTCGCTGTTTAAAAAATTTGATGAAAAGAAAGATCTCATCGATCTCGTGGTCGTTGATGACTCCCTCGAAGGTGGCGCCTTATCACTGAAGGCAACTCTTAAGGACCTCAACACTCTCGTCATCACGAAAGAATCGAATCCAAATAATCTAAGCCTCTACGCCAACTTCAACATGAAGAAGATCATCTTCCTCCCCTATGGAAGAAAGCAGATTGAAAAATCAATGTTGATGTCGCAGTCTTAGTTGAATTCTTTGTAGGGAAGATTGTTGATACCTGTCCACACCTTCAGGTCAAACTCCACATCATTTTCAAACTCAGTCAGACTCACGTTATCTAGATATGAAACGACTCGGGCGTAGGGCAAGGTCGTCATTTCTTGTCCCTGGGCTAGATCGAGGTTCACCATCTTAGTCCAGGTTCCTGTGTTGATGAAAGCTGTGCCGTCGTTGAAGAGGCGCAGGGTCGGATTATGTGTGTGACCTACGATCAAAAGTTTTGCCTGGGGCTTTTGAGCAAAAAAATCACGGGTCAGGGTTTCGAAATCTTGAAACAGGGTAAGCTCTCTCAAAAGATCTTTTATCACCCGCTTCCAGCCGACTTTAAGTTTGATGTAATACCAAAAACGCACCATGAAGTAGTAGTGCACGTTCGAAAGGATAAATCGCAAAGTAAAAAATGTATCAAAGATAAGCCCATGGATGATGAAGTGCTTTATGGGTCTGACGGCGTTGATGTGGGGCCGCTCTTGCTTGTAACGATTAATAATGTTAATCACGTAGTATGAGCCCCAGGACGGAATGAAGAACTTGCCCGAGGTGGGTGTCTCAACAATTGAGGAGTCAGGATCAAACTCATGAGCACGTTCGTACTGGTGACCATGCTGGATGTACACCCCAGGGATCGGAACATGGGTGTGCAGGTCGTTTCTCAGGTTGATCTTCGACTCAAGCTCCGGCCCAAAGTAAGAGATGAATTCTTTTTTGAGTGAATCAAAGATTAACTCCGCATCATGGTTTCCAATGATGTACGTGATCGTCTTATTGGGCTTCGTGAGAAATTGCTTCAGAGCTTGCAGCACAGGACGGTGCGCCTTCATAATGATTTTAAGCTTCTCTAGCGCGGCTTTCTCACTCCAAAACTCATCGTCAAAGAACTCCACATAGGGGACAGCCAGGAAGTCGAGGAAGTCGCCGTTAATGACGAGTTCAACGTCTTTTTCTTCGTAGAGACCTGAGGAGTGATAGATAAGGAAATCAATCAATTCACGGTCAAAGTGAAAATCCTCAAGGAAATTTCTTCGACCACGGATGTTCTTTCCCGCACTCAAGTGTAGGTCAGATATCACCAGGACCATTTTTTTCCAGTTACTGGACAGGTGGGACTTCATAAGTTTTTTTACCCACCTCTAAGGCCAAGTCTTGAAATGCCGGGGATAGGATTTTAAAGTAAACGAGGTGTTTCGATTGATGAGAAAACTCCACACTCTTGGCGGCGTTAGCCTTTACCGATACAAATTTTAGGTCTTCGCCATGTGAGTGAAACTTACCCACTACATCACTGAGGGATTTATTCTCAACGATCACGGAATAGGTTTTAGCCACTTTTAAAGGGGCTTCAAGTTTGACACTACGATCGTTGATAGTGACTCTGAAGGACTCAAGGGCCAGGCAGGTCAGCGGACTACTAATTAAGAGCAAAAAAAGTAATTTCAAACCATCAATCTCCATTCGGTCAGCTGCTTAATCTCATCTCTGATGCGGGCAGCTTCTTCGAAGTTGAGCTGGCTAGCAGCTTTCTTCATATCAGATTTAAGTTCTTTTATTTTAGCATCAATTGATTCTGCCGAGAGGGGTTGATCACTCTTGCCTATCGGTTGAGCCGACTTCTTATTCGATTTCTTGCTGGAGCGTAAAATATCGATGACGCCCCCAGAAATTGATTTGATGACCGTGGTCGGGGTGATTCCCTGAGACTCATTCCACTTTTGCTGCTTGTCGCGACGCTCTTGTGTGGTGGTCATGGCTTCCCGAATGCTTTTCGTCTCTTTTCCGTAGAGAATCACTCGGCCATTGCTGTTTCGCGCCGCTCGACCAATGGTTTGAACCAAGGAGCGAGTGGAGCGTAAAAAACCCTCTTTATCAGCATCCAGAATACCCACCAGGGCCACCTCTGGTAAATCCAGGCCTTCTCGTAAAAGATTTATTCCCACGAGCACATCATATTTTCCTAGTCTCAGGTCCCTCAGGATCTCCATACGCTCGATGGTATCAATGTCCGAATGGAGGTATTGAATTTTTAACCCAGCTCCTTTGTAAAAGGTCGTGAGCTCCTCGGCGAGTTTTTTAGTTAAGGTCGTCACCAAGACTCGAAACCCCTGGCCAATAACACGCTTAGCTTCTACGAGGAAATCATCCACCTGGCTTTCAGAGGGTCTGAGCTCAACCACCGGATCGAGCAGTCCTGTAGGCCTGATGATCTGCGAGACATATTCTCCCTGAGACTGCTCAAGCTCATAATTCGCCGGCGTGGCTGAGACATACAGGACCTGATCCAGTCGTTGCTCGAATTCGTCAAATTTTAAGGGTCTATTATCTAGCGCGCTCGGGAGTCTGAATCCGTAGTCAACGAGCGTCTGTTTACGGCTGCGGTCTCCCCGATACATTCCACCGACTTGCGAAACGGTGATATGGCTCTCATCCACCACCAGCAGAAAATCTTTCTTGAAATAATCGACCAGTGTCGGCGGCGGCTCGCCAGGCTTAGCATCAGTGAAGTGGCGGGAGTAGTTTTCAATCCCGGGACAAAAGCCCATTTCCTCTAGCATCTCAAGATCAAGAAGTGTGCGCTGCTGAATCCGCTGGAGTTCAACCAGCTTATTCTCTTTTTCGAATTGATTCAGCCGTTCCCGTAGCTCAACCTTAATGGTCTCTACCGCAGACTTGAGGCGCGTCTCCCCTACCACATAGTGACTGGAGGGATAGATCGTCACCGACGTGAGGGCTTCAATAACACGTCCTCTTAAGGGGTCGACCAGCTGGATGCCGTCGATTTCATTATCGAAGAACTCGAATCTTACCACTTGTGAATCTTCGTGGGCGGGGAATACCTCAACAATGTCACCACGGACGCGAAAAGTTCCCCGTTTGAAATCGATATCGTTTCTTTGATACTGAATGCTCACCAAAGAGCGCAGGAAATCGTCGCGATCGATGGTGTCGCCTTGAAAGACTTTTAACTTTTGTGAACCATATTCCTCTGGGGAGCCGATCCCGTATATGCATGAGACCGAGGCGACCACGATCACATCATCCCGCTCCAAGAGAGAGCGGGTCGCGGCATGCCGAAGCTTGTCAATTTCCTCATTGATAGCTGAGTCTTTTTCGATAAAAGTATCAGTCCCCGGAACGTAAGCCTCAGGCTGGTAATAGTCATAATAAGAGACGAAATACTCCACAGCGTTGTGGGGAAAAAACTCTTTAAACTCAGAAAAGAGCTGAGCGGCGAGTGTCTTGTTGGGGGCCAAGACGAGAGTCTTTTTATTGAGCTTCTGAATGATGTTAGCGACGGTGAATGTCTTTCCCGATCCCGTCACACCCAGCAAAGTTTGGCGAGCTTTTCCCTGCTCAAACCCCTCCACCAGGCGCTTGATTGCCTCGGGCTGGTCACCGGTGGGTGAAAACTTGGATTCGAGCTTCCATTTAGACATTTTGTGCTCTCAATTCCCTTGCCAAGAAGGAGTCAGCCGTGCCATTTTTATCAAAACCTGTACTAGAGAGTCGCAAGCCATGAAAGGATATCAAACTATCCTCCATTATAAGACCAAAAATTACTCTTCAGTATCTCTTTTTATTTTTACTACTTTCGACAATTCTTATCCGCAACATTTCTCACTCCAATGGAAGGAAAACCGTGATTCAACACTTCACTGGTCTGTCTGATCTCTCCGCTCAACAAATACACTCCCTCATCGAGAGGGCCGTCGAATTTTCTTCCATTGACCGTCAGCAATTAAAAAAAGTTCTCCCTCACAGTGTGATTGCGAATGTGTTCTTCGAGCCCAGCACTCGCACACGAATTTCCTTCGAGATGGCTGCCAAGCTTCTGGGCTCTGAGGTTATCAACTTTGACCTCTCTAACTCCAGCGTCAAGAAAGGTGAAACACTCTACGACACTCTCCGCACACTGGAAGCGATTGGCTGCGACGCCATCGTTCTGCGCCACTCGGATGATCGAATCTTTGAAACCATCAAAGAAAAGTTCACCATTCCCTTGATCAATGCAGGAGCGGGCCGCTTCGAGCACCCCAGTCAGGGTCTGCTGGATCTTTACACGCTCAAGCACGAGTTCGGAAAACTGGAAGGACTTAACATAACGATTCTGGGCGACGTGAAACATTCGCGAGTCGCAGGCACGATGATCATTTGTGCCCAAAAGCTCGGTCTAAACATTACCATTTGTGCCCCAGAAAACTTTATTCCGGCGCAGCTGTCGGCCAACTGCAAACTCTCGACGATAGAGAACTCACTTCCTAGCGCCGATGCGGTCATGTGCTTACGAAACCAGTTCGAGCGACACGAGCTGGTTGACTTCGACGCCCAAGCCTATCACCTCGAGTGGGGGCTGACTAACGAGCGCGCTCAAATGCTTCCTAGTCACGCCATCATCATGCATCCAGCGCCGATCAATCGAGGAATGGAGATTGCAGATGAGCTCGTCGAATCGAAGCAATCCAGAATTTTTCAACAGATGACAAACGGGGTCTATTCCCGCATGAGTATTTTAGAATGGATATTAAAGGGAACACTATGAGGCTTTGGCTCGAAGACGGACATTCTTTTGAAGGGCAATCAGTCGGTGCACCAATTGACAAGATCACGGAGATGGCAGAGGTGGTGTTCAACACATCGATGACAGGCTACCAGGAGATCATATCCGACCCCTCCTACTGTGACCAAATCGTGGTCATGACTTATCCTTTGATAGGCCAGTACGGCGTAAACAAGGATGACTTTGAAAGCATGGTGCCTGCGCTGAAGGGACTTATCGTACACGAGATCTGTGAGACACCATCAAACTGGCGCTCAGAGTACTCGCTCAGTGACCTTCTCGTGGAATACGGCATCCCTGCCCTTCAGGGGATCGACACCCGAGAGCTCACAAAATACCTGAGGACCAAGGGATCGATGAAAGCCGCCTTAGCTCCAGATTCAGTGAGCAAAGAAGAAGTCATGGCCTATCTGAAGCAGCCGATGCGCAGAGACCAAATCAGTCGCGTCTCCACCAAACACTCTATCCACTTCCCCGGTGAGGGCAAACGTGTAGTGCTGATGGATTTTGGGTACAAGAAAAACATCCTGCGAAACCTCCTCAAACGCAACTGCGACGTGGTTGTGGTTCCCTGGGACTCCGACGTTCAAAGCATTATGAAGTTCAAGCCAAGCGGTATTCTGCTTTCAAATGGGCCCGGCGATCCTAAAGATGTCCCCTCTGTTCTCCCTGTGATCAGAAAACTCCAAGAGCTCACACCGATGATGGCGATCTGCATGGGGCACCAGCTCTTTGCCTTGGCCAATGGAGCGGACACAGAGAAACTCAAGTTTGGACATCGAGGCGCCAACCACCCAGTGCTGGATCTGAAATCAGACCGCACCTTTATCACCTCGCAAAACCACAGTTATGCTGTCAGAAAAGATTCCATCGCCGCCACTCCATTGGAGCTCACTCAGATTAATTTGAATGATGACTCCGTCGAGGGGTTAGCCCATAAAGAGTTTCCGGCCTTTTCTGTGCAGTACCACCCCGAAGCTTATCCGGGACCGGAAGACACACAGTGGCTCTTTGATGCGTTTATGCAAAGTATGAAATAATAGGGAGAAGTCATGCCTCGTCACCAGCACCTCAAAAAAGTTCTCGTCATCGGCTCCGGCCCCATCGTGATTGGCCAGGCGGCAGAGTTTGATTACTCCGGCACACAAGCTGTTCACTCACTCAAAGAAGAGGGCGTCGAAGTCATTCTTGTGAACTCTAACCCCGCTACCATCATGACAGACGAGGAAACGGCGGATAAAGTTTTCATCGAACCTCTCACCACGAGTTTCATCTCTCGGATTCTGCACCAAGAGAAACCAGACGGAGTGCTTGCGACCCTGGGCGGGCAGACGGCACTTAATCTAGCCTTGAGTTTAAAAGAGTCTGGAGTACTCGACCGCTTAGGTATTGAACTCCTGGGCTGTAATATGGAAACCATCCAAAAAGCTGAAGATAGAAAACTCTTCAAGGAACTGATGCAAGAGATCGGTGAGCCCGTGCCAGAGAGTATCATCACGAAGACTGTCGACGATGCTGTGGAGTTTTCTAAAAAGATCGGATTCCCTCTGATCGTCAGGCCTGCCTACACCCTCGGTGGCACTGGCGGGGGGATTGTCAAAAACGAAGAAGAGCTAAGAGTTATCACGCACAAAGGCCTGCAGGCTTCGCCGATTCACCAGTGCTTAGTCGAGCGATCGATTGCGGGCTTCAAGGAGATTGAGTACGAAGTGATCCGAGATGCTAAAGATAACTGCATCATCATCTGTAACATGGAAAACTTTGACCCCGTCGGTGTCCACACCGGAGACTCCATCGTGTTTGCGCCCAGCCAAACACTCTCCGATCGCGACTACCAGCTCCTGCGTTCGTCAGCTCTCAAAATCATTCGTGCGCTTAACATTCAAGGGGGATGTAACGTTCAGTACGCGCTGGACGCACATTCAAACCAATACTACGTCATTGAGGTGAATCCGCGGGTTTCCCGCTCCTCTGCCCTCGCCTCCAAGGCGACCGGCTACCCCATCGCAAAAATTGCGGCTAAGATCGCCATTGGCATGAGCCTGGATGAGATCATGAATCCAGTCACAAAAAA
>JAJTIF010000395.1 GCA_021299675.1 Pseudomonadota bacterium
CTTGAGGCCATTGCACAGGATGTGATGGGGTTTAAGCAACACTTAAAAACACTCGTCGATCAATGGGGTGGGATTAATAAGCTTTCCAGAGAGACAGGTATTCCACAGCCATCATTGAGTCGATTCTTTAATACGGCCAATATAATAACAGATTGGGCTGCGTAAATAAGTTGGGTTCCCGCACACTTTCTCAGCTGTGTATACTTTAGTATACTTTTTCTTGTGTTTTAAACTAAAAACTACTAAAATGTTACCTAGAGTATCCTTTTTACTTAATTCTTCGGTAAATTGACCGAATAGTATACCGGAGGATACATGAAAGAGATCATTTTAAAGGAATCCAAAGGTATTGGAAAAACCATAAAAGACCTTCGGTCAGAAATGAAGATTACTCAAGAAGAGCTTGCAAACTTTACGGGCCTCTCTCGTCTTGGAGTTTTGAAGCTTGAAAAAGAGGAGAATGATCTCAAGCTTTCAAGTCTTATTAAAATTGCCAATCTTTTAGGCTTTGAGATCATTCTGCGTAGGCGAAGTTCTAAATGAGTAAGCTCGTTGTCTCTTTCCAAGAAAAAATTGTTGGTCACCTTGAATTTGATAAGGAAGAACGGCTAAGTTTTAATTATGACAGTTCTTGGCTCTCCTTCCAGGGTCGATTCCCTTTATCAATCGCACTTCCTTTAGGGGACAAGACTTTTGGCCACCTTGAAACGAAGTCCTTTTTTGAAAACTTGCTGCCCGAAGGTGAAATTAAAGATCTTTTAGAGGCACATGGGAAAAGTTCTATTAAATCGGAGTTTGGTTTTTTACAAGAGTTTGGCGGAGACTGCGCTGGTGCATTCAAGATTTTGCCAGAACAGGTCAAGGTTTCAAAACTCACGAAGCCCAGAAAAGAACTCAAGTTTGATGTGATCTATAGATACCTAAAGGATAAAAAAAGCCTCACAGACGTCATTTTGAATAAAGAGGGTGGAAAGTTTTCACTCGCAGGTGCACAAGATAAGTTTGCGGTGATCTTTGAGAAAAATACGATCTACCTTCCATTAGATGGAAGCCCAACAACTCACATTATAAAGCCTCATGTACGGTATTTTAATTCGACCCAGGATACTCCTTATAATGAGTACCTTTGTATGAAATTAGCCGCGGCGGTTGGATTAAATGTTCCATCAGTGGACATTATTGAAGGGGAGTACCCGCTTTTTATCGTCGAAAGGTTTGATCGAATTCAATTAAGGACAGGGATTTCGAGACTCCATCAACAAGACTTCTGCCAGGCCCAAGGGATTACATCTCTAAAAAAATATGAGTCAGATGGAGGGCCGTCCTTTGCGGATAACTATAATCTGGTGAAAGCCCATAGCTCAGCTCCTATTCCAGATCTTAATCAGTTACTAAAATGGCTGATCTTCAATTTAGTTATCGGGAACAATGACTCCCATTCAAAGAACCTCGCTTTTTTGCAGACCGGGGATGGAATCCGCCTTGCTCCTTTCTATGATCTTCTTTCCACATCAGTCTATAAAGAGATTGGTCAAAACTTTGCCTTCAAAATAGGAGGGCAAAGTTTGTGGTTCAAACTCAAGAAAAGGCTTTTTGATAAGCTCTCAAGCGAGCTTGATTTGAGGGACGACGTTATTCCAAAACTCGCATCAAAAATTTTGCAGGATATGCAGAAACATTATCCAAAATTGCTAGAGGAGTTTAATCAGCGTTTTCCCGATGTGAAAACGGGCAAAGTTTTAGAAAAAGAGATTCTCAAACGTGTAGTTTTTTTCAAGAAAATATTCACTTTGTAGTCCTCAATAGGTGCCAACACACATCTCTGTGAGCGATGTACTTGTGGAACTTTAATACTTCTCACAATTCTCAAGACCATAGAGCATGTTAAACCCGTCAGCAGAGTTGTGGTGAAACTGATCGATCTTCACGTCACAAAGAAATTCACCTTGATTCACCATCGTCAGGGCCTGAGCCGCGACGGCTTCGTTGGCCGGCATCGCCACTCGTCGACCCACCACCACTCGCTTATGCCCCACCACCGTTTCGACTTTCACTTTGAGTCTCGAGGAAGGAAGCTTCAGAGAGGTTTGAGCATGCAGGGGGAGTGCGCTCAACATCAATAGGAATAGTAAGTTTGTTTTCATTATTCTGCTCCTGAACAGTCAGGTGTTCCTGCGATGGTGTTCCTTGAGGTGAGATAGATCCTGCAATCGGCTCGATCGTCATAGCGGACACTGCCGCGACTGACTAGCCCAGAGTTCCTGGCATAACTCACCGTCGCGTCGATGTATCTCAGGTTTTGCTCTGTGGTGCACAGGCGTCTGGTGACGGTGTGGGTGACACAAAGACTCGAAGTGCGATCAAAATCGTTGTAAAACCCGACACTGTGGGCTGCCTTGCAGGCGATAAGATTGAAGCGTGCATTGAGTCCCTGAGGGCTTGTGCATCGATGGCTGTTGGCGAAGGCCTCATTCACCAGTGCGATTGATAAGGCCAGCAAGATTAAAGATAAAAATTTCATAGAACACACCTTTTCGTTAGTTCGCGCACTGAGCGTACCCATCAAAAAACACCACCAGGGCTTTGATCTTTTTCGCTCTGGGAAGAGTGGAGAACTCCCCCTCTAGTGGAGGGTAGTGGAGGCGGCGGTTCCAGTGCTGAATCAAATCATTCCACTCAGTACGTGGAACGAGCTCCCCTTGAGGGGATTTTGCAAAGAGAAGATTCTGGTTCCAGCGACTGAAGTCTGAGTGCAGGCGGATGCAGCCGGAGCTGGCGCGCTGTTTGCCTAAAAGTGGCCAGAAACGGGTGGCGGTGCCATGAAGCGCGAGACGAGCCTCGCGGCCTTCATCGTATTCACCGTTGATGTAAACGGAGTACTGCATGGGATCGCTATCCGTATTGGTGGATCGGCGCATGTCGTTGGTGCGTCTTTCATTAATACGAAAAATACCAGAGTAGGTGAGAATCATGTTCCCGCGCGGGATCCCACTGGAGACAGGCACAAAGCGCTCTGATCCACTGGTGGATCGAGCTTCTTTCCAGACCGGACTGCCGTGCTGAGTGATGCCATTGATCACAGGAATGGTCGCGATCTGAGTCTGAGGAGCGATCCCGGTGATCAGCCCTTGGTGGTCGCGGGTAAAAAGTGGTGAGGACGCAGATTTCTTGAGCAGCACGAGGTGCTGGGCCGGGATCAGTCCCCCGCAGTTTTTGGTGCCCGTGTTCACCAGATACACGAGTTCGGTTTCGCTTTCCACATCCGCATGCAGGCGCTGGATCACATCCTCATAGGGCGCGAAGAAGCGGCGAGAGAGTTTTTCCTCAGCGAGGAGGTTAGAGCTTATTAAAAGGAGCAAAAGTAGTGTTTTCATGGGCGCGAGTGTAGCGGGGGCAGGGCCTGTGTTGGGGGCGCTGGGATTTTTTTACTCTGTGATTTGAGCGAGAGTTTTCACAGTTGTGAATATTGGTAAATTTTTCAATATTTCCCCCTTTTTTCAAGAGTCTGTCATAGTCGTACTCATGAAAATCCTACTGCTTGGTTTACTCGCATCAACTCTTTCTATGGCTGCCACTAAGGCAGAGAAGGCCAATAAGTGCCTCGCGGACTCGGGGTTAACCAACCTTAAAGCCTTGTCTCGTGTCTCTATGCCTTATGCAGACAAGCAAAAAGCCCTGTTCACGATCTGTGATGAAATGGATGACCCCGCTGAAAATGAATCGGCTGAGTTCGCCCAGATTGACCCCCTATGGGATCAGGCCATCTCGGTGGTGGGTGCAGTCTTTAGTGGTTTTTACAAAGAGGGTATTGCCGCTCTCGCTGAGACCCTGGAAGGCAGTCCCGCTCAGAGACGTTATAAGGCACACCTTGAGATGATCAAAAGGATAAAAGACCCCCATGAGCGAGTGATTCGGGTGTTTAATCTCGCACGCGCCTCACAAGGATCCTACGGACCCATCATTAATCTGATTAGAAACCCGGGCCAAGTGCTTGATGCCGCAGCCGCCGGTGAAGCTGGTGGGATTTGCCGCGAGTTTGCGGTCCTTCTCGCCTTTAGTCTGCGTTGGGTGGCCAGACCCTACGGTGTCCAGGCCCCGACTTTTGGTGGACTGGGTGATCATGCGTTTAATGCCACTGTCGTCTACAGCGCCAGACATGCGTGGGTGCGCGTCTCCATGGCCAAAATGCAAAATGGCAGACAAGTGGGCATCGAGCAGTTTGACCTCGACACCACTTGGCATGATGTTTATGCGCCCTTAAATCCCCGTCGCACCGGTGAACGCAGATCAAGTGTGGGCCAAAAGTATAAACTTTGTATGAGGGCCTCTAGCTGCTTTGATAATGCTATCTACTCGAGAGATTAGTTCGGTGGTCCACCGGGATGAATGAGAATAAATATAGTTCCAACAAGGACATTCGGTGATTGGTGATAGAGATCTGTATAATGTATATCGTTTTTTTAAAAAATTGTTTGAAGCTTTAGACGAGTCTGCTCGGCTTGTACCAAAAGAGCCAAGCGAGGAAGAAAAATGCCAGAGATTCGTAAAAGAGCATCAGTTGGAATCGAGAGCAAAAGATTTTATCTTTGATTTTATTTTTAAGACGCAGAAAGATCTGACAGAAAAGAAAATTTCCCTCTCAGGTGCTTTCTTTTTTATCTACCTACCAAGCTTTCAAGTTTTCAAAGAAGGCCAAGAGATGTCTGAAGCTGATCAGGCGATGATGGATACGGAGTGGGAGAAGTTTTCGAATAAGATGACTTATCTTCAGGAATAAAAATGCCCCCTTTGATATCCGCTACGAGTTGCTGGGATATTCTTTCTTTGGTATTCAATGTTATGGAAAAAAAGATTTATATACTACTTCTATTGATAACTCTTGGCTGTACGACAAGTAGAGCCCCAGATAAGCAATATGATTGGCTTGCTTATAAGCAAAGCAATCCCCATGAATATTTTGAAACTAGGCCTATTTTAGGAAATAAATTAAGTGATCGGTTTGTAGAATTAACGGAAGATGACATTGCTGACCTTAGGTTGATGGCCTCAGGTGAAATGTCTAAGCATCTTAAATCTAATGTAATCTCTGTTAGTGCTTCAAATGAAAAATTCTCTTGGTTTAAAAATGAAATTGATAGCATCCCAAGTGAGATTCAAGAACTACTCTTGAAGAGAGTTCATGGATGGAGCTTAGTTGAAAATCTTGGAGCTTCAGGGACCATTTTAGGTTTAAGGAATGATTATCATTATTACGAAAAGGGAATTGTATTAATTGACATCTCTATCTTTAGAAAGACATATGAGGAACGATGTACCTATAGAGAATCAACAGCATATCAGCTTAAAGAAAATGAAAATGTAAGTTGTAATTATGAAGGATCAAATATTTCTTTTGCAAAGACGATCTTCTATCATGAAGCTGGTCATCTATTTGATAATCTTAACCCTATGAGCACAAAAAAGATGGCTGCATCTAATCATCAGTTGTTTCCATTCAATAGACGTAGTTGGGTTGAGCATGATCATGAAAAATTTAAAACTAAGTCAAAGTTTGACGACTTGATACCAAATAGAAATGAGCTAAAGTATTACTCTGCGGATTTTACGACAAAGATTCCGAGTAATAAGTTAGATGAAAATCTAAGTGGGTGGGAGAAATCTAATTTTTTTACATTGTACTCAATGACCAACCCAATTGAAGATTGGGCTGAGTCTTTTACTCATTATCTGATATCAAAATATCATAATGGAAAATATGTCGTTAGATATAAAGATTCTCTTGGAAAGACGAAAAAATATGAATCATGCACAAAGGCAGATTGTACAACAAAGTTTAGGCTAATCGAAACATACATCAAGAATATTGATTTGTTTATCTAGGCCTCCCTAAGGACAAAATGAATTACTACAACCAACACCTTGAGATGTTTAAACTTCTCACCCATGAGGGAGACGGAGTGCTCTCGACCATCTCGCTCGATGTGCCAGGATACCCCTTCGGCTCTGTGACTCCCTACTGCCTGGATCGCAACTTTATCCCTAACATCCTGATCAGCTCCATCGCTCAGCACACTAAGAACATAAAGGCTGACCCCAAAGTCTCTTTGCTTATCAGCGAGACTGGGACTCAGACGAACAAACAGGCCCTGAGCCGCCTGACCTATATCGGAGAGGCCCAGAGAGTTGAAGACGATGGAGATATCAAAAAAAGATACATAAGCTATTTCCCTGCAGCGGCAACTTATTTTAAAACCCACGACTTCGCTTTTTATCGCATCAACCCGGTGAGACTGCGCTTTATTGGCGGATTTGGAAAGATCTATTGGATTGAGAAGACAGATCTTTCTGTGCAAAACATCTTCCCCGTGGATGATGAGCTTAAAATCGTCGAGCACATGAATCAGGACCACAGGCATAATCTCAAAGACTATGTGCGCTTTTATTTGGGACTAGAGAGTATGGAAGGGGATGCGCTCAGGATGACAGGACTGGATCAATTTGGATTTGATCTATCTCTTAATGAGGTTAAACACCGGATCGATTTCA